>JAERSX010000974.1 GCA_016845285.1 Deltaproteobacteria bacterium
CTCTGGTACTGGTGGCTCGGCCTCTGGATGGGAGACGCTCCCTCCCTGACTCGGATCCACCTCGCGGCGCTGCTGCCCACGGTGGCCATGGCCGTGGGCTTCGCCCTCCTCGGTGGCCGTCTCGGGCATCGGTGGTCGGGCCTCGCCGTGCTGGCGCTTCCACCGGTGCTGGCCCAGGTCTTGCGGGCCGACCTCGACCTCCCTCTGCTGGCCGTGTTCCCCTGGGCCTTGCTGGCGCTGCTCGATCGCCGCTGGCGTAGCTTCGCCCTGCTGGGATTTCTCGCACCCTGGCTCAAGGAGCCCGGGGTCATCCTCGCGGCGCCCGCGGTGCTGGTGTGCATCGCCGATCGTCAGCCAAGGCTCGCGGCGCTGAGTCCCCTGCTGGGTCTGGGCGCCTGGGCCCTGGTCCACGGGGGCCTCGCCCAGCCCGAGCGGCTGCCATTCACGCTGTCCGGCTGGCTCACCGATCTCGGTCTCGCAGGCCGGATCCTGCTCTGGGAACAGGGCCGCTGGGCGCTGCTGCTGGGGATGTGGGGTCTTTGGCAGCGCGGGGCAACCCGTGAGCGAGCGATGGTCCTCGGCGGCCTGGTCCTCACCTGGTGGGTCTTCTTCGCCACCGTGGGCTTCTTCGCTGGGCGGGGGAGCTTGGACACCCTGACCCACATCCGGTACTTCTTGCCCGGAATGGCCGTGGCCGCCGTGCTCCTCGCCCGTCGCTGGCCATTGCTGGCCCTGCCTGGCCTCTGGTTCGCCTGGCAGCCCAATGCATTCGGTCCCGAGGCATCGGTCTACGGCCTGGACGCGGCCCGGGCAGAACGGGAGGCGGCGCCATGGATCGCCGAGCAGGTGGCCGCGGGACGACGGGTCTGGGTGGGCAGCTACCAGGCGGCCGGGCTGTCTCAGCCGTGGGCAGGAATCGTCGACGAGCCCGTGGGCTCCGTGCAGATCTACGCCCTGGGCACCGACCCGCGGGCCCTGGAGGGAGGCGACCTGCTGGTGGTGGCCGCCTACGGGGAGCCCGCCGGTGCCCTGCTCAAGGCCGTGCAGCACGAGGCGGCCGGGGAGTGGACGGTGCGCCACGCCACGGTCCGAGCCTTCGAGGTGACCCGACGGTGGGACCAGCGCTAGCGCCCACGCGCCCGGTCGGGCGGGATACGTCCCCTCGTCGAAGAGGTCCCCATGCGCGTCCCCTTGTCCCTCCTACAGCAGCTCGCGCCCGTCGAGCTCGACGACACGCTGACGGTCGATGAGCTCGCCCGCGTCATGAACGCCCGGGTGAGCGAAGTGGAGCACGTCCACCGCCACGCCATCGACCTGAGTGCGTTCCAGGTGGTGCGCAATCCAGCGGGTTGGTGGGAAGCCCGCCACGCCGACGGTCGCCCCGCGACCGAGGCCGACCTCGGCATCGGCGACGACACCAAGGACCCCGTCGTCCTCGGCCCCGATCTGGCCGGCGCTGACGAGGCCCCCGATCTGCGGACGGCCCTCGATCTCGACGACCCCGTCATCGAGTTCGACCTCGAACCCAACCGTCCTTATCTCTTCAGCCTCGCCGGAATGGCTCGCGACGCGTGCGCCATCTGGGGGGTGGACTTCCAGGCGCTCGAGCTGGGGTCGTCGGACTGGGCCCCGCTGGAGGGCATCGCCATCGACGTGCAGGCCACCGAGCTGGTCCCCCGCTACTGCGCCCTCGAGGTCTCCGGGCTCCAGGTGGGCCCCTCACCCCAGTGGCTCCAGAACGCCGTCCGAAAGCTGGGCATGCGCCCCATCAACAACATCGTGGACAGCGCGAACCTCGTGATGCTCGAGCTCGGTGAGCCCATGCACACCTTCGACCGCCGCCAGATCCGCTCGGGCGCCATCGGCCTGCGGCGGGCGCGTCAGGACGAGACCATCACCACCCTCGACGGAGTCGAGCGCAAGCTGAACCCGGACATCCTGTTGGTCACCGACGGCGACCGCCCCGTGGCCCTGGCCGGCATCATGGGCTCGGCCGAGTCCGGCGTGCAGCCCGACACCACCGAGCTGATCATCGAAGCTGCAGCCTTCGACATGGGCAACGTCCGCTTCGCGTCGCGACGCCTGGGGCTTCGCACCGAGGCCAGCTTGCGCTTCGAGAAGGGCCTGCCCGCCAGCGGAGTGAAGCCCGCCCTGGCCCGCCTGGCCCTGGTGCTCCAGCAGGTGGGTGGCCCGAACGTGACCATCGGCGGCTTCGTCGACTACTGGCCCGAGCCAGAGGCCCCACGGGTGGTCTCCCTCGACCCGGATCGGGTGCGACGCCGCATGGGAATGGACGTGCCCACCGACCGGATGGCTGAGATCTTGACGGTGCTGGGCTGCCAGGTGAGCCCGACCGAGGCTGGCCTCGAGGTCGTGCTGCCCGACCACCGCCCCGACCTCCGCATCCACGAAGATCTGGAGGAGGAGGTGGGCCGCATCCACGGCTACGAGCACGTGGTGTCCGCCCTACCGACCGCCCACCTGGCGCCGGTCGCCCACAACCCGCGCATCCAGAAGGCCAGCCAGGTACGCGACGTGCTGAGCGCCCATGGCCTCGACGAGGTCCACCTCGGCGCCTGGGTCAACGCCGCCGAGCTGGAGACCTGGGGCCTGTCGCAAGACGACGTGGTGACCCTCAAGAACCCGCTGACCCAGGACTGGACCACCTTCCGGCCCACGGCCTGGCCCATGGTGGTCACGGCGGTGCGCGAGAACCGCAAGCACTTCGAGCGCTTCGGGCTCTACGAGGTCGCTCAGCGCTATCGGCGGGGCGCCGACGGAAAGATCGACGAGCAGCCTCATCTCTCCGGGGCCATCGCCGCCCCGGGAGACGACCCCGAGGGTGTCCGCTTCTACACCGCCCGTGACGCCGTGCTGGCCGTGTGCCATGAGCTGGGGCGCCCGGTGACCGTCGACGGCCTGAAGGCCACGGAGCTCCCGGGCTGGATGGCACCCCACAGTCTCCACCCCGCGCGGGCGGCCGTGATCCTCGCCGAGGGCGTGGCCATCGGCATCGTGGGAGAGCTCCACCCCGCCATGGTGCGCACCCTGGGTCTCCGCGAGGCCCCTGTGCTCTTCGCGTTGGATCTCGCGCCGCTCTACGGCCACGTGCCCGCGCTCATCCGCTACACGCCCCCACCGCGCTTCCCCAGCGTGGAAGCCCACGTCAACGTGCGCGCGCCGCGCCGCCTCTACGCCGCCGACGTGCTCGCTCAGATCACCGCCCCCGGGCTGGTCCGCAGCACCGTTCGCGACGTGTGGACCGGCGCTGGCGTGGCCCCGGACGAGAAGCGCCTGACCCTCGAGCTGGAGTTCAACCATCCCGAGCGCTCCCTCACCCACGAGGAGGTGGCGGCGCGGCTCAAGGACCTCAAGAGCCAGATCGAGGCAGGAGGCCGCCTCCAGGTCGAGATCCCCGCGTGACCTCCTGCCTGCGGCTGGGCGCGCTCGCGGTGACACTCGCCGCCTGCGGCCCGGGCAGCGCCGACGATCGCGTCGTCGTCCTCGGCCTCGATGGCCTGGACCGCCTCATGGTGGAGGCCCTGACCGAGGAGGGTCGGCTCCCGGCCTTCGCACGCCTGCAGGCCGAGGGCGCCACCGCCGACCTGAACGTGACCGGCCCGGTGCTCTCCCCCATCATCTGGACATCCATGGCCAGCGGGTACCCCGGCGAGGTCCACGGGATCGGCGGCTGGACCACGGAGGCCGGCCGCACCTTCACCGCCGCCGACGTGCGCACCCACCGCCTGTGGGATGTGGCCAGTGCGGCGAACCAGGCCAGCGTGGTGTCGGGCTACCTCATGACCTGGCCGGCGAGCCCTGTTCCCGGGGCGGTGTTGAGCGACCGCTTCGCCTGGGCCTTCCCCATGAACAAGGACCCGACCGACCCCTCGCTGGAGCAGGCCCGGCGCTCGCACGCGGAGCTGGACGCCCTGGTGCAGCCCGCGGCCCTGGCAGAGGGCGCTCGCGCGCTGCAGCTCACCACAGCCGAGCTCGAAGAACACGCGCTGTCCTACCAGATCGACGCCTACGGCGGCCCCTTCCACCCCCTCTCCCGCGACCTCCTCCATCTCCGCTTCTGGCAGACGCACTGGGACTCCCCAGCCTGGGGAACGAGCACGCGGCCGCAGCTGGGCATGATGCACCTGGTCCTCGCCGACCAGGTCAGCCACATCTACTGGCCCTTCCAGGACCCCCTGGTGCAGCGGGCCCTGCGCACCGACCCCAGCGCCCGGATGAGGGCTGCTGCCGAAGACCGCGCCGAGGCCACCGGACGCCGGGCGTCCCCATACAGCCAGGCGCCCATCACCGCCGCACAGATCGCAGAGGCCGCGCGCTGGGTCCCCGACGCCTACGAGGCCCTCGACGCCGTGCTCGCCGAGGTCATGGACGACATCGACCCCACCGACACCACCCTCATCGTGGTCTCCGACCACGGCTTCCAGAGCTCTCGCAGCCGGCTGGTGCTCAGCGGCGTGCACCGGGTGCCGGCCGTGCTCTACGCCTGGGGACATCGGGTGAACGCCGGCGCCGAAGAACCCGATGGACACGTGCTCGACGTGGCGCCCACGCTCTTGAGCTTGCTGAACCTGCCCCTCGCCCAAGACTTCACCGGCGCCCCCCTCGACGGTCTCTTCGAGCTGCCACCCCCAGCAGAACCCGTTCCCACCTGGCGACTCGACCGTCCCTCGCTGGACCTCACCGCCGGCCCGCAGAGCCCCCACGAGGCAGCCCTGCTCGACCAGCTCGAGGCCCTCGGCTACGTCGACGCCCTCGGCGCCCCCTTGCTCGGCGCCAGCCGCGCTCGCGGCCGCACGCACGCTGGCCACGAGGCCTCGGAGTAGCCATGGCCCACCGATTCGTCAGCCAGGCCGAACAGCGCCTCGACAAGGCCATCGCCGGTCAGACCTCACTGAGCCGCAAGCGGGCCCGCACCCTCATCGGCCGGGGGGGTGTGCGCGTCGACGGCACCGTGCGCGACAAGCCCTTCGCCGTCGTGCCCAAGGGCGCCATCGTCGAGGTCCGCGCCGTCGCTCAGCCCAAGGGCAGGCCCGACCTCCCCGAGCGCTACCGAGACCCCTGGCTGCTGGCCATCGACAAGCCCGCGGGCCTGCCCACCCAGGCCACCCGACAGGGCGGCCGCACCCATGTCTACGGGATGCTCGCCGCCAGCGAGCGCTACGTGGGCCTCCACCACCGCCTCGACACACCCGCCTCCGGGCTGCTGCTCCTCACACTGTCCAAGCAGGCAAACGCCAACATCGCCCAGGGCTTCCGGGAGGGATGGATCCACCGCAGCTACCTCGCCGTGGTGCTCGGCGACCCCGGTGCCACGGGCGCCTGGTCTACACCGGTGGACGGCAAGACCGCCCGGACACGCTTCACACGACTCAGCTCCAAAGACGGCATGAGCGTCATCCGCTGCACCCTGGAGACCGGCCGCACCCACCAGGTCCGTCGCCACGCCGCCGATGCCGGCCATCCCTTGCTGGGCGATCGGCGCCATGGGGGCGCCGCCGGCCGCGCCTGGCCCCGCCTGGCCCTTCACGCCGCGCTGCTCGAGCTCGACCACCCCGTCACCGAAGAGCCGCTGCGCATCACAGCCCCCGTGCCCGCCGACCTCAGCGAGCTCGTGGAACAGGCCGGCGGCGGAGGGGAAGCGGGGAAGCTATGATCCGCCGGACTTGGAGACACCCATGCATCGCGGATTCGCCTTCCCTGCCTTGTGGACTCTTCTCACCGGTTGTGCCGGTGGCATCGGCTTCACCGACAAAGGCGACGATCCCGTCGCTGACAACGACGGCGACGGCTTCGGCGACGACGAGGACTGCGACGACGAGAACCCCGAGGTCTATCCCGACGCCATCGAAGTCTGCGACGGTGTGGACAACGACTGCGACGGGGCCGTCGACGCCCAGGACGACGACCTCACCGACGGCCTGAGCCTCTACGAAGACGCCGACAACGACGGCTACGGAAACCCCGAGGTGCAGACGATCGCCTGCGAGGAAGGCACCGGAGCCGTGGCCGACAACACCGACTGCGACGACGCCAAGAACGAGGTCAATCCCGCCGCCACCGAGACCTGCAGCACCCTGTTCGACGACGACTGCGACGGAGATGAGTACGACGAGGGCGCCGACGGCTGCACCGAGTTCTTCCCGGACGAGGACGGCGACAGCTTCGGCGGCGAAGAGGGCGCCTGCGTCTGCCTCGGTCACGAGATCTACACCGCCTTCTACGGCGACGACTGCGACGACGGCGACGAGCTGGTCAACCCCGACGCCGAGGAGATCTGCGACGACGGCATCGACAAC
>JAERSX010000975.1 GCA_016845285.1 Deltaproteobacteria bacterium
GGTGAGCACCTCGGCGGCCGTCACATCGAGGTTGTGGGTTCGCTTGACCCGAAGCACGAGCACTCGCAGCTCGGGGGCGTGCAGCGCCTTGTCCAAGATCTCCTGAAGCTCCCCGGAAGACCCGAAGTACAGGGCGCCTTCGAGGTGTAGCAGTCGGATGTGCCGGCACTCTTGGGACTGGTTGTGGGCGGGCACCGCGGGGTCGACTTCACGCATTCGGGCGTGTGGGCTGATGGCCATGCGCCGGGCGCGGAGCCAGCCGGCGCGGCGCAGGAAGGAGGCCACGCTGATGGCGATGCCCACGTAGATGGCGTGGTCGAGGCGCAGCACCCAGGTGCCGGCGACGGTGCCCAGGAAGGCCAGGGCATCGCCCACGCTGCTCCGGACCACCAGGGCGACGCGGGCCCGGTCGATGAGGTTCCAGGCCACCACGAGCAGCAGGCCGGCGAGAGAGGCGACGGGGGTGGCGTCGAGGAGTGGGCCGGCAACCAGCACCAGTGCGAGCACGAACACGCCCGAGAGGGCCCCCGAGAGCCGACTGGAAGCGCCGGCTCGGTGGTTCAGGGCGGAGCGGGCCAGGCTCCCGCTCACCGGGTAGCCGGAGCAGAACGCCGCCGTGAGGTTGGCGAGCCCCTGGCCGACGAACTCCACCGAGGTGTCGAGAGGCTGCCCGGTGCGGGTGGCCAGCGAGCGGGCCACGGCCGTGGACTCGATGAGCGAGAGCACCGTGGCGGCAGCTGCGACGGTGAGGAGCGCGGGAAGTGCCTGCCAGACCGGCGTGGACAGGGGGGGCAGGGCGGCTGGGACCGGCGCGACATCGGCGAGCAGACGCACGCCGGAGTCACCCAGGTCGAAGGCCAGGCTGAGACCCACGCCCGTGGCCAGGGCGATCATCTCGGAGGGGAGGCGGGGAGCCAGGCGCCGCAAGGCGACCACGAGAGCTGCCGTGCCGAGACCGAGCGCGAGCGTCGGAACGTGGAGTGCGCCCAGGCCGCTGAGCCAGGCGGCGAGCCGAGACAGGGCATCTCCGGTGCTGCCGGTGCTGCCGGTGAGGTGGTGGAGCTGCCCGACACCGATGAGCACGCCGGCGCCGGTGACGTAGCCGAGCACCACCGGCATGCTGATGAAGTCCACCAGCGTGCCCAGGCGCAAGGCCCCAGCCGCCACCTGGAAGATGCCGACGGCCAGGGCCAGGGTCACGGCGACCTCGGCGGGTGTCAGGCCGAGATCGCGGGCCAGCATGGCCACCGAGCCGCCGACCAGCAGGCTCAGGGCGTTGGTGGGACCGGCCACGACCAGCCGCGAGCTGCGCATGAGGCTGCCCACCACCGCGGGCAGGGTGGCGGCGTACAGCCCCATGGCCGGGGGCAGGTCGGCGATCAGCGCGTAGGCCACACCCTGGGGGACGGACAGGAAGGTGACCGTGAGCGCCGCCATGAGGTCAGGGCCCAGGCGCGGCCGCCCCGCGCCCCAGAGATCGCGCAGGGGCAAGAAGCGGGCAGGCTGGACCATGGGGCACAGGGCTAGCCGACAGGGGGCTGGGAAGCCAGCGACCTTGACGCGACAGGTCCGAGACACCACTCGAGCAGTGTGTTGAGTGGTGATTCGCGGGGTTTGAAGACGACTGCCCACGGAGCGCTCGCGCAGGTGGGCAAGGCGTGGCCAAGGCCTCGCAGCATCTGATGCGTGCGTGTGGTTCTTCGCAAGGGCTGAAACCCCTGAGATCATTGGGCTGGGGCTGGGCGGCCTGGAGCATTGCGGCACTGACCCTGGGCTCCGGCCTGTTTGCCGCCTTGCGCATGGGTGCGGGTCGGGGAGCTGCCACGAGGCGGGGCTCGCTGTTTCCGCACCTGGCACCGCCAACCCAGCGAGCCCTCGAGTGTGAGTGGCTGGACCCCACCGCAGGCATCTGGGAGACTGCGGAGTCGACGGAGCACCTCATCGATGCCGAAGCTCACCGCCGAACAGGCCCATGCACGGGCTCTGTCTCACGTCGCGGCTGGGCGCTTCGAGGAGGCGGAGAAGCTTCTGTCGATCTCGGTGCTGCGCGCGCCCCAGGTGCCGGAGTACCGGGCGACCTTGGCCGAGGTGAGGCGCTTGGCCGCCGAGTCGGCAGCGGCCGCCGCTGGGCCCATGGTGGAGATCGAAGACGGAGAGGGGGACGAAGACGAAGACGACGAGTGGATGGAGGCTGACACCACTCGCCTGGCGTCTGAGGTCACCGACGAGACCGGTGACGACCTCGACGATGTGATCGACGGTGCCCTCGACGACGTGATCGACGACGTGATCGACGATGCCCTCGACGACGTGATCGACGGTGCCCTCGACGACGTGAACGACGGGCCAGCCGAGCCAGCCGAGCCAGCCCCGAGGTCCGTTCCGGACAAGCGCGACGGCGACGGAGTCGTCAGCGCCAGCGAGGGGGCCACGGAGGCTCAGCCAGTGCCTTCGGCTGGCGCCGCTGCCAGGAAGCGCGAGACGGTGCTGGGAGATGTCACCGCCGACATCGAGCTCGGGGCGCTGTTGTCGCGCCGTGAGCTGGCGCAGGCCGAGGAGCAGCTGCGCGCTCACCTCGACTCGGCTCCGTCAGAGTCGGTGCCCCACCGCATGTTGGCCATGGTGCTGCGGGCCAGGGGAGAGCGTCTGGCCGAGGCCAGGTTCCATGCGGACCGTGCGGTCAGCCTCGACCCCACTGACCTCGAGGCGCACGTGCTTCGGGTCCGCCTCGCAGAGGAGAACCGAAACAGCGACTCCACTCAGATCGTCAAGCAGGCTGCCATCGACGCAGCCTCGGGAGATCACGCCCGCCTGCGATCGGCGGGGCGCCGTCTCAACAAGCGCATCCCCAGCGCTGACCAGGCGAAGGCAGCAGCCAAGGCCAAGACCAAGAAGTCCACCGGGCGCGGAGGCTTCCCCATCTCCGGCCGCGCTGCGCTGTTGCTGGCGGGGCTGTTGCTGAGCGGCGGCATGGTGTTGTACCGGTACTTCGACACTCGGGATCGGCCCGTGGACGTCGCTGTCTTCGATGAAGATCTGGGAGTGGTCGAGGCGGTCCGCCTCCACACGGGAAGTGAGCTGAAGGTCACCATCCCAGCCGAGCGCTGGGACTCCTGGTCACCAGGGGGCAGTGCCCAGGCCCTGCTGCGCATCTGGGCCGATGCCTCGGAGCTTCCGGGCATCGAGGTCGCCTTCGTCTACTCCGAGACCGAGGAGCTGCTGGGTACCGTCCGCGAGAACCAGGTCTACGTCCGCTGAGCCTGCCTTACTTGACGGTGTTTGGCGTCTGGAAGGCTTGGGTCATGGGGGACTTGTTCCGGGCGTCGTAGGTCAAGTGGTAGACGGCGTGGACACCGTCGCCGTCCACGTCGGTCTCACCGGTGACCGTGAAGCCGTTCGAGGTGAGCTGGGTCTTGTAGACGGCGCGCACTGAACCGTCGGGATTCCACCCCAGGACGTCGAAGTCGGAGCCTGCCTTCCAGGGCACCGCCTGCTTCGTGGGCCTGCTGCGTGGGTGGTACTTGGAGATGTCGACGTACTTGTCATTCTCGGCCTGGTAGGCCACCTGGGCGTGAGCGATGGAGACCACGTTGTGGACCACCTCGGCTCGCTTGGCGACGTGCTGCTGGGCCATGAGGTTGGGCATGGCGATGCTGGCCAGGAAGCCGACGATGGCGATGACGACCATGAGCTCGATGAGAGAAAAGCCACGACGCAGGCGGGACGAGGAGAGGTGCACGGGAGCCTCACGGTAGGTGCCTGCATGTTGGCAGATCCATCGGCTCGGGCCAAATGGCTGGTGACGAGCTCCGGGCGCGGCCGCCGTGGCAGGTCTTTGCCCTGTCGAGCGGCGTGTTCGGCCTCCGAGTACGCGGGATAGGTTCGGGACTTGGAGGATGCGATGCGTTGGACCCTGATCCTGGGCATGGTCTTGTCCGTGACCAGCTGCACGCTGCTGGAGAGCGGTGGTGGCGATGACGATGACGACGACGGCGGCTCGGGTGTCGGCGGCGGCTCGGGTGCCTGCGGAGACTTCTCCCTGGCCCACCAGCAGAACGCCCAGCTGACCTACCGCTACACCGACAGCCACACCGATGCGTACGACATCGTCGGCTCCTGGACGGTCACCACCCTGGCCCCGAGCGACGGGTCCTACTTCGCGCGGACGCGAACCGAGCTCGAGAGCGAGTACCTGGAGGACTACCTCGGCATCAACGACTTCGAGTACCGCTGCGACGACGATGGGGTGCGGCTGGTCGGCTACGAGTCGGAGACCTCCTACGTGTCGAGCGGGACCGACGTCTACGTAGAGGCGGTCATGGTCTACCGTGAGCCCTACCCGCTGTCGCTGCCGGCCAGCCTCTCCGTCGGCGATGGCTGGACCCTCGAAGGCACCTACGACTACTCGGACAGCAACGGCTCCTCGACCTCCTACAGCATCGTTCAGGCATACGAGGTGGTCGATCAGACCTCCGTCACCGTGCCCGCCGGCACCTTCGATGCCTACCAGGTTGTCGGCACCGCAGAGGGAGCCGAGGCCTGGACCTCCTGGTACGCCGAGGGCGTGGGGCTCATCGCCCACGAAGACGTCTACGAGTTGGTGAGCGTGGAGTAGCCGGCTCCGTCGGCCTCTCCGCGAGGGCGTCTTTGGGCGCGATAGAGCCACCCCGTCGTGCGTCTGTTGATCCCGCTCACCGTCCTGCTGTGTGTCGCCTGTCTGGGCGAGGATGCTGCCGATCCCAGCGGCGGAGGCGGGCCGCCCCCCGCGCTCGTCCGCGTGGCAGAGGTGGGGCCGGGCACGCTGACCGAGGAGTGGACGGCGCTGGCCGAGGTGATCCCGCTGTCGCGAGCCGAGCTGGCTGCAGGGGTGGCGGGGCCCGTGGAGCAGGTGGCTCTGCGAGAAGGGGATCGCGCCGAAGCAGGGCAGGTGCTCCTGCTCGTCGACGACGCGCTCGCTGTGGCTGCGCGGAAGGCTGCGGATGCGGCGGTGGCCGAGGCAGAGGTCGAGCACACCCGTCGGCAAGACGCGCTGTCGCGGCGTCAGGGCATCGACGCTGGCGTGCTCTCGGCGGAGGAGCTCGCCGATGCCGCGGCTGCGGTGGAGGCCCAGGCGGCTCGGGTGCAGGCCCTCGAGGCCGCGGCCACCGAAGCGAACGCCGTGCTGCGGCGTCACCGCCTGCGCGCCCCCTTCGACGGCGTGGTGACCCGACGCCATGTCGACCCCGGAGACTGGGTGGGTGTGGGACAGCCGGTGCTCGACCTGGTGTCCACCGATGACCTCGAGGCTCGGGTGCGGGTCCCACAGGCCCTGGCCGACCAGCTGGAGGTGGGCGTCGAGGTGGGCTTGGGCGATGCCATGGGCGTGGTGGTGGCCGTGGTGCCCGCCCTCGACGCCATCACCCGCACGGCCCTGGTCCGCATCGCCACCCGTCCTGGACACGGACTGTCGCCGGGAGCGGCGGTGCCGGTGTCCCTTCCCGTGAGCTGGGAGGGCGTGGGGGTGACCGTGCCGAGAGATGCCTTGCTCACCGGGCCCTCCGAGACCCGGCTGCTGCTGGCCTTGGGCGGGGTCGCACAGCCCGTCGTCGTCGAGGTGATCGCCACCACCGCCGACACGGCCCTGGTCACCGCAGAGGGCCTGAAGGAAGGGGCCCAGGTCATCACCCGGGGCAACGAGCGGGTGCGTCCGGGACAGGCTCTGCGCTTCGAGGAGAGCGAGTGATCTCCCTGGCGATCCGCCGGCCGGTGGGCGTGCTGGTCGGGGTGCTCCTGGTGCTGCTCTTCGGCGGGCTCAGCCTGCGTGGCCTGCCCATCCAGCTCACCCCCGACGTGTCCCAGCCCACGATCACCGTGTCGAGCGCCTGGCCGGGCGCCGCACCCAGCGAGGTCGAGCGGGAGATCCTCCTGGAGTGGGAGGAGGTGCTGAAGAGTGTCGATGGACTCGACCGGATGGAGGGCACCGCCAGCTCCGGCTCCGCGGACCTCACCCTCGAATTCGAGGTCGGCACGTCCATGGACGAGGCGCTGGTGCGTGTGAGCAACCGGCTGGGTCAGGTGCCGGACTACCCCGACGCGGCCCGTCCTCCGCGCATGGCCACCGCCGACAGCAACGGGCCACCCATGGCGGTGCTCGTCATCCGGGCGACGGACGGCCGGAGCGTGGCTGAGAGCCGGACCTGGGTGGCC
>JAERSX010000976.1 GCA_016845285.1 Deltaproteobacteria bacterium
GGCCCAGACCGGCGGGGGAGCCCTCTGGCCGAGCGAGCTGGCCGAGATCGTCTGGAGCGCCCTGCTCGCAGAGGCCTGGCTGCGTGAAGCGGGGCCCGGCCTACCCGTCCACGCCACGGGCGCTGCCGCCAGCCTGGCATCTCATCTCGTGTCGGTCCTGGGGCCCCTCTCGCACCTGCCCGGCGCTTCCCAGCGCCAGCTATTGCCCCTGGGAGCCTGCCCGCTCCCTCACACCCTCGCCAGCCTGCTCCACCGCTGGGGTCATGCGGCGGGGCCTGTGCCCGCAGGTGATGATGCCGCGGTCAGGGCGGTGGCCGGGGGGCTACCGACCAGCGTGGTTCCCGACCCCGAGGAGCTGCCCGACAAGCGCTGGCGGCTTCGCTGCTGGCGTGGACTGGATGTGGCCGTCACCTGGCGGTCGCTCCGCGGCACCCCCAGCCGCCTCTGGTTCGCCCCACGCCTGGGCGCCTTGCGGTGGCACTGGGGCGATCTGCTCGTGGTCGGCGTGGACAGCGCCCGCGACAGCCTGAGTCAGGCACGGGTCGACGGTCAGCGGGTCAGCCTGGCCGCCCACGAGACGGTGGCGATCCGCCTCGAGCAGGGCCGGGCCACCCTCGACCTCACACCCGACGATCCGCTCCGGCTCCAGCTCGACCCACGCTGGGAGGTCAAGGCCGAGGCTGATGGCCTCAACGGAGCCGTTGCGGGCGCACGCATACAGCTGCGAGGAGACGCCAGCGTGCGGTGGCACCCTGAGGGCCGCGGGTCGGTGGCGGTCTCGGGCGAAGGCCGTGTCCGGATCGAGCTCCGCTGAGAGCGGTCCGGGGCCCGTCTGCCCATGCAGGGCCCGACTCAGCCCTGCTGGAATTGCTCCAGCAGGCGTGCGATCTCGAGGTTGGCGTCGGCCTCGGCCTGAGCCTCGAGGCCCGCCCGTTCGAGCTGGCTGATGTCCTCCGCCAGGTTGTCCATCGCCGCATCTGCGAGGTGGCGATCTCCCAGCTCAGCGAGGTCCTGCAGCTCCAACAGTGCCGCGTTTACCTCCTCGAAGACCTGCTCTCCGCCCAGCTCCGCATCCATCCCGGCAGGTGCGTCGACCACGACGTGACGGGTGCGGCAGCGATCGGCCAGGTAGCCCAGGGTGTCGGCGAGACGATCCATGCGATCGCGCAGCTCGGTGTAGGTCTCGCGGGCGCGCAGCAACTCCTGGTCCACCTGCTCACGATCCTCTGGAAGCGTCAGGGCCAGATCAGGCAGGGTCGGAATCGCGACGTCGAGCTCACCACTCCGACGGTCGACCAGCTCGACGAATGACCGCACTTCTCCGGCAGCCCGCTCGTAGGCCTCAGCCGCGAGCGCGAGATCGCGGACGGCCACCTCACCCTCGGGCAGGCCCTGTAGCTCCGGACGCTGTCGTGCCGTGATGGCCACATGGGCCCGCATGCGCAGGGTGGCACGTGTGCGCCACACCAGGGTCAGGACCCGGCACATGCTCTCAGCCCGCTTGCCGAGGATGGCAGTGTCTTCGTCGTACCGCGCGACCAGCTCGGCCCGATCGTCCTTGCCAGCGATCTCGGCCCGATGGGACTCCAGCCGATCCAGCTGCTCCCTGACGGCGGCATGGCTCTGCTCGAGACGACGGGAGAGTTCGCCGAGGCGCGCCGGATAGCGCAGCAGATCGCTGCCCTCGTTCCAGCTCTCCACGGGGTCGGCATCGCCGTCGACCGAGCGTGCCCACTCCGGGAGCGCCTCGAGCTCCTTGCGCCGCTGACGGTCACCCACCCGCTTCCTGACAGTGCGCGCGAGACCAAACATGCTCCAACCACCAGCGGCCACACCGCCGAGGGCAAGTAGGAGCAGCACGTACAGCAGATTCGTCACCGGTGTGATCCCAGGTCGGTCGGCCCGTCCTAACCATAGGTCCGGCAGCCGCGCGAGCAAGGTCACCGCTCAAGGCCATCGGGCTTATAGAGTGGCCCATGCTCAGTCGGCGCAAGCTTCTGCTCCTCGGAGCAGCCTCCTCAACTCTGAGCACGCTGACGATCGGTCGTGCGGTGGTGGGATGGTGGGATCGGCCTCCAGGAGCCGAATACGAGGTTCTCGACCCGGACGAGGCAGCCTTCCTGCGGGCGTTGGCCGATGCCGCCTTCCCGCCGGTGTCCAGCCTCGCGCGGGGCGGCGCTGACTGCTCCCTCGACCACTTCTTCGACCAATGTTGCAGCGTGCTGCCAGAAACCCCACGCAACCAGCTCCGGATGCTGCTCCACCTCATGGACAACCTCCCGCGCACCAGCACCCTGAGTACCTTCACCGACCTCGAGCGCACCGAACGACAGGTGGTTCTCGACGGATGGCTGGGGAACTCACTCGCAGAGATCCGCGCCGCGGCAGCCTCGCTGGTGGTGCTCCTCGGCATGGGCTTCACCACCCATCCCGACAATTCCCCAACATTCTCTGCCTGGTACGGCTGCGGGTACGGACGATGAGTGATGCCCCCCACAGCTACGACAACATCGTTCCGGTCTACCCGGTACCCGACCCAGCGGAGGTGATCCGGCCCGAGGTCGCAGCCGACGGCTTCGCCGAGGTGGGCCACGGCCGTCTGCTGGAGGCCGATGTCGTCATCGTGGGCAGTGGTCCTGGTGGATCCGCCGCAGCCCGAGTGCTCGCTGAGGCCGGACGGTCCGTGGTGGTGGTGGAAGAGGGGCCGGCCCGCAGCCGCTTCCGGCGGAACCACGCCCACACCAGCCGCTACCACATGCAAGAGGGCGGCGGCATGATCGCCCGAGGCCGCACGCTGATGCCCATCGCAGCGGGACGCGGAGTGGGGGGAGGCACCCTGGTGAACTCCGCCCTGAGCTTCCACACTCCGGACTCCGTGCTCGCGGAGTGGACGGAGCTCTGTGGGGATGCGCTCTGGGACCCAGTGGCCATGCGGCCCATCTTCGACGACATCACCCAGATCGTGGGCGTGGGAATCACACCCGAGGTGGTGGCAGGGGAGAACAACAAGATCGTCGCCCGTGGGGCCAAGAAGCTGGGGCATACCGGCGGTCTCGCCCCCCGGAACACGCCCGGCTGCACCGGCTGCGGCGCATGCAATTTCGGGTGTCCGATCCAGGGGAAGGCCAGCACCAACCTGACCTTCCTGCCCCGTGCCGTGGCTGCTGGAGCGCTCATTCAGGCCGAGACCCGGGTGCACGAGATCATCGTCGAAGGTGGTCGAGCCGTGGGCATACGTGGCCGGGCCGTGCATCCCGACACAAGGGAGCTCGGCGGAATTCTCGAGGTGAGGGCCAAAGAGGTTGTCGTGGCCGCTGGGGGCATCGGAACACCTCGACTGCTCTGGCAGGCAGGCCTCGCCGAGAGGCTTGGGCCGGCGACCGGCGTGGGGCTTCACGTTCACCCTGGCAGCGCGGTGTTCGGCATCTGCGACCACCGCGTCGAGATGTGGCGCGGCGCCACCCAGGGCGCCTACTTTCACGTCGACAACATGCCGGGCATGCTCCCCCACACCTTCCAGGCACCCCCCGAGGTCTGCTTGCTCACCACCGGCATGTTGGGAGCGCGTCTCGAAGAAGGCATGGCCATGCTGCCCTACCTCTGCGGATGCATCGTCATGATCTCGGACAAGTCCACCGGGACTGTGCGCGCGACTGCAGATGGACGGGCCGACATCACCTATGAATGGCTCGACAGCGACGTGCAGCGCGTGAAGGACGGGATGAAGGTGGTCGCAGAGGTGCTGCTCGCCGGTGGGGCCCGAGAGCTGTTGGCTCCGGTACACGGCGTGGGTCGACACACCACCGCCGAGAGCCTCGCAGCCGCTCTCGCAGACCGCAGCATCCGCGACTTCACCCTGTACGCCGCCCACCCCATGAGCACCTGCCGCATGGGCAGCGATCCTGAGACCAGTGTGGTGGGCCCGGACGGACGGGCTCACGGCCTCGATG
>JAERSX010000977.1 GCA_016845285.1 Deltaproteobacteria bacterium
CGCGAGCTGCGCTGCGGCGGCGAGGGCGATGGACTCGGGACGGCCCAGGTCGTCGCGCTGCTGGAACTCGGCGAGGAGGTTGCCGGCCCAGTGGACGATGCCCCCGGGCGCGAGGTCGGAGCCGGGACGGGCGTAGAAGAGCGCCACCTTCTGGCCGCTGGCCGACCAGGCCAGCTCCAGGGAGTCGAGGTAGCCGTTGTCGAGGTAGCCGTAGGTGGCGAGGCCCAGGGGGGCGCCGCCCACGGTCTGGTACAGGCTCGCGACCCGTCCCCGGTCGTCGGTGGCCACCTGGGTGTAGGTCTCGGGCGTTCCGTTGAAGGAGGTCGACATCTCGCGCGGAGTGCCGAAGCTGTCCCAGCCGGAGAAGTCGCGGACGACGGTGTCGGTGCCGTCCTCGGCGGTGATCTTCGAGACGTAGAGCCCGGCCTCGTACTCCCGGGTGATCGTGCGGACGTTGGCGCTTCCGTCGCCCGTCTCGATGGTCTCCAGCACCGGGCTCTCGGTCTGGTAGCCGTAGCTGATGGTGGTCACACCATCGACGATCTCGCTCTCGACCACGCCGTCGGCGTAGGTCCAGGTGGTCAGGTCGTTGGGGCCCGCGATGCTGTCGGGTCGGCCCGCGGCCGTCCAGGTGCGGGAGAAGACGTAGTCTCCAGAGGCGGGGCTGTGGCTGCGGGCCTGGTAGGTGGCCTCGTCGACGGGGCCCCACGACTGGTCGAGGCGGGCGTCGATGTCGTAGGTCCAGAGCTCGCGGGCGGTGATGTTGGCGCTGGCGTCGAGGTGTCGCTCCTGCGTGAGGAGCGAGCCGGAGAACTGCCGCTCGAGGGCCCGACCGTCGGGGTACTCCTCTCGGACGACGCGACCCGCATGGTCGCTCCAGCTCAGCCACAGGCCGCCGTCGGGCTCGATGACCTCGACCTCGGTGAGGGAGCCGGAGGTGGAGCTGATGACGCCCGAGGCGGGGACGCCCTGGAGATACGAGATGCTGCGGCTCGCCTGGCCCGGCAGCTCTTCGAAGACGACCCGCCCGAGGGTGTCGACGTCCCAGTAGGACTCGAGCATCGCCTCGTCGGTGTGTTGGCGCACGTGTCCGTTGGCGTTGTAGAGCCAGGACCGGGTTGCGCTGCCACCGGCGGAGTCGTGGTAGGTCACCGACTCCCGCCAACCCAGGGCGTTCCAGGCGAACTCGGTCTCGATGCCGTCGCGCACGTGGAACTCGACGCGGTCGGTGTCGGTCCATTCCCACTCGATCTCGTGGATGTAGCTGCCCGTCGCCGGGTCGACCCCCTCATAGGCGACCGCCAGCCGCCCGAGATGGTCGTACTCGTAGGTGGACCAGCTCGCGCCGTCGAAGGCCTCGATGACCTGGCCGAGGTCGTCGTAGATCCACTCGCCCAGGTCCCAGTCGTCCGAGCCGCCGGCGCGGGGACGGCGGGTGCGGGCGCGGCGGCCGTCCCAGGTCCAGTCGTGCTCGGTGACCACGCCGTCGCGGTCCTCCACCGACAGCAGCAGCCCCGAGTCGGCGTAGTCGAGCCAGGTGCTGCCGGTGCTGCCGAGCTCTTCCTCGACGAGGCGCCCGGCGACGTCGTAGTCGCGCCAGGTGACCACACCGTCCATGTCCTCCGACCAGTCCAGGCGGCCCACCTCGTCGTAGGCGTAGCTGGCGGTCGAGCCGTCCTCTCCGGTCGTGGACAGGGGGCGCCCGAGGCCGTCGAAGACGGTGAGCTGCTCGTTTTCGTCGATGTCCGTCTCGACGATCTCCGGCTGGCTGACGCCGCTCGTGCTCACGTCGGTGTAGCTCCACGTGCCGAGGATCAGCGTCGTCGCCGTGTCGGCGTCCTCGACCTCGGCCTGGGTGGGGCGACCGACCCTGTCGTAGTCCCAGGACCAGGTGTGGCCGTAGGTGTCGGTCTGCTCGGTGACGCGGTCGTTGTCGTCATACGAGGTCTGCCAATTCGGGATCACCGTGGTGTTGCCGGGGAAGACCGTGACGGCGGTGCTCACCAGGCGGCTCGTGGGCCGCTGGAAGTCGTCGTAGAGGGTGATGGTGGAGACGCCGTCCGGATCGGTCTCTTCGACGATCTTGCCCATGGCGTCGAAGCGGAGGCTGCCGCGGTCGTCGAGGCCGCAGGCACGCTCGAGGTTGAGCGTGTCCCAGGTGGTGGTGCAGCTCTGCAGGAGCGCATCGGTCACGTCGACCTGGCCGGGCATGAAGGCAGAGCGCGTGAGCACCCAGTCGGGGCTGAAGCCGGCCTCGCTCGTGTCATCGGGCGCGGGGTCGAGCCGCGCGGCCTCTCGGCCGAAGGCGTCGTGGTAGCGCCAGGTGGCGGCGACCTCGTCGTCTGCGGCGGTCTGTGCGTCGAACCACTGGGTCGTCGCGCGGAGGGTGCCATCGGACGCGAAGAGACGGTCCTGGTTGATGCGCAGGGCTGCGCTGCCGCTGTTGCAGCTCACCTCGGTGAGGATGTCGGCGACGCTGCCCTCGCTGCCCGACCAGGTGCCCTGCTCGCAGACCGTGCGGCGGACCTGGCGGCCCCAGGGGTCGCGGTAGACGAGCGCCAGGGAGCCGTCGCCGCGGAGCTCGGCCTCGCGGGGCTCGCTCAGGCTCTGGCGGTCGTCGGGCGTGCCGAGCTCGTCGTCGCGAAGCACCGAGGTCACCATCATGGTGCCGCTGCCCCCCGGGTCGACCTCGACGCGCGCCGGTCGACCGAAGTCGTCTCGCGTGGTGGTACGGGTGCCTCCTTCGCTCTCGTGGGTGCTGACTCGGCAGGCCGCGTCGTGGGTCCAGACCTCCTCGCGCCCCTCGGCGTCGACCCTGCGCTCGAGCTGGCCGCAGTCGCCGCGGTCGAGGCTGGTCCGCCACCCCATGGGATCTCTCACCGTGGCGATGTCGCCGCGGTCGTGGGTGTAGGTCCAGGTGCGCTGGCTGCTCCCGGCCACCTGGGTGACCTCTCCGGGCGTGTCGAAGTCGCCGAAGCTCGAGCGCTCGCGCCGGTTCTCGACGGAGCCCCCCGTGGTCTGGAGCTCTTCGGCGAGGAGCTCCATGCCCATGGCCGCGCTGTCCCAGCTGTCCCACTCGTAGACGGTGAACCGGTCGTCGTCAGAGGTGGTGACGTCTCTCCAGCGCGAGACGGTCTCGATGCGCTGGCTCACGTAGGTCCGCGTGGTCAGCTCGAGGAGGTAGTCGCCGTTGCCGCTCCCGTAGGCCTGGGAGGCGGTGGGCGTCTCCGGCTCTGGGATCCCGCTGGGCGCTGAGACGGCGAGGTCGGCGAAGGAGGCGGTGTCGATGATCTGCCCGCCGTCGACGGGCGCCGCCGTCCAGTCCTCGTCCTCTCCCCAGTTGAGCGCATCCCACACCTCTTCGGCCAGGGGGGCGCCACCTTCGGCATCGATGGCCAGGCAGGCCTCGATGAGCTCGTAGATCTCGACGCCTTGCATCCAAGGAGCCGTCTCGGGCCCTGGCTCCAGCCAGAAGTCGCAGTGGCGCCGCGGGGGGTTGAAGTAGGGCGGGGTGTCGTCGAGGCTCATGGTCGACTGCTGGAAGCTGTCGACGTAGCGGAAGGTCTCCATGGCGCCGTCTGGGCGGTACTCGGCGTGGTAGGTCAGCGTGCCGGCCATGCTCTCGGTCTGGGCGAAGCGCGAGTGGGTGGTCTTGCCGCTCTCCAGGCGGCTCACCACGTCGCGGAAGCCCAGGAAGCGACCGTCTTCGTAGCGGCCCCCGTGGTAGCTCAGCTCGGTGGTGCCCTGGGCATCGGTGAGATGCCTGAGCACCTCGATGTTCATGGGCAGCTCGGGGTTGTCGCCGGCCTCCGAGGAGAACGAATAGCTGAGCTCGGTGACGCCGCCCCAGGCTCCCTGGATCTCGGTCACCCGGCCGAGACCGACCGTGCGCTCGTTGGTGAACAGGCCGGCGTAGGCGTCCACCTCGCCATCGACGGGCAGCCGCAGCCGCAGCAGGTCCACGAAGCCGTCGCCGTCCCAGTCGCCGGGGAGGAGGTGGTTGGAGGGCGGTGAGAGGTCGGTGAAGGCGTGCCAGGGCAGCTCGGACCGCCAGGCCTCTGCATGGGTGGTGTGGGTCTCCGAGGTGGTCCAGTCGGTGCCCGCCACGGAGGGCTCCTGCAGGCCGAAGCCGAAGTGCCAGCCCATGTCGCCCATGGCCCAGAGCTCGAGCAGGCCCGAGGCGCCGAGGTCGCTTGCCTGGATGATGTCGACGAGGCCGTTTCGATCGAGGTCCATGGCGGCCCATGCGCCCACGGTCTGCAGGTAGGGCTCGCCGGCGCCGAGGCCGAACCAGTCCTCGTACCAGGTCTGCTGGTCGAAGCCCGAGGACAGCTCTCCGGCGTCGTGGTGGTTGGCGCTCTCGAGGAGGAAGGGGCCCGCGGCCACCTGGTCGGCGGGCAGGAACTCGCCCGCACCGTCGCCCAAGAAGACGTTGGTGTAGATGCCGTCGCCGGTGGCGGGGCCTTGGTTGCCCGAGGCCTCGTCCCAGAAGCAGGTGTGGAAGGCGACGACGGCGTCGACGTTGCCGTCGGCGTTGACGTCGGACCAGCGAGTCTGCGAGGCCAGGAACTCGTCGGCGTCGGCCCAGGTGCCGAACCAGCGGGGGTGGTCGGGCAGGATGCCCATGAGGCCACTGGCGGCCGTGACGTTGGGGTAGCGGACGGTGTCGTCGTCTGTCTCGCAGCTGTCCCACATGTCCTCGATGTCGCTGCGGACCGAGCCCATCTGGTCGTGGGGGAGGGTCAGGACGGCGACATTGCCTGCATCCCAGTAGGGCTCCTCGCCCGTGTTGGGGATCCACCGGTAGTCGGTGCTGTTGGAGAGGGTGCCCGCGCCGGCGACGCCCGAGCGGTGGTTGGGCGGGAGCAGGAGATCCTGGTGGCCGTCGCCGTTGACATCGACGATGACACCGCCCTTCAGGTCGTCGGAGTCGAGTCCGCTGACCCAGCCGGTCAGGGTCCAGGGGATGGGCGTGCCGTGGTAGAGGTGCACCGCGTCGTTGCCGATGTCGTCGAGGGTCAAGACCTCCTCGGTGCCGTCTCGGTTGAAGTCGGTGAAGGCGTACCAGCCGAGGTCGTAGAGCAGCTCGGGGCTGATGGCTGCCTCCATGAACTCGCTGAGCACGGTGTCTTCGACGAGGGCCCCGTCGTCGTCGAGCTCGTAGACGCGGTGCTCGACCTGGCACTCGGTGGGGTTGGCGCCCCCCTTGCAGGTGGAGGTCAGCAGGGCGAGATCGGGCCGCAGCTCGCCGTCCACGGAGATGGCCAGGGGCGTGGTCCACACCCCCGTGTCTTCGATTCGGGTGTTGGAGGTCCCCGCGCCGCTGGAGTCCCAGCTGATGGTGCTGCCCGAGATGTTCGGCCAGGTGAAGTCGAGCTCACGCCCGCCCTCGTCGTCGAGGTCGAAGGTGGTGGGCGTCTGGTCGCTGGTGATGCAGCGCACCAGCCGCTCTGTGCTCGCGCCCACCCGCCAGATCCGGTGCAGGTAGGTCGACTCGTTGGCCGGGCCGTCGAGGGGGCCGCCGTCGCAGGCCTGGTCGCCGCCGCCGCTGTCTTGGACGGCCATGGCCTGGTCGATGTACTCGAGCTCGTAGCGGGCGTCGTCGACGGCGCTGCGCTGGGCGTCGACCACGACCTGCAGCGCGGCGAGGCGCCACGGCTGGAAGCGGAGGCGACCGGAGCGGGCGCTGGCCCGCGTGTCGGGGCGCAGCTCGTGCTCGAGGTTCACCTCGTGGTAGCCGTCGGCGTAGCGGACGCGGCTCAGCTGGTGGGCCCAGGCGAATTCCTCGTCGAGCACGGTGCAGTCGGGCAGGGCACAGGTCTCGGGGACGGCGTAGTCGAGGGTGATGGTGTTGCCGTGGGGGTCCTCGATCTCGCTCAGGAGCCAGGCCGTCGCCGTCAGTGCGTCGCCCTCGCCGGGGTACTGGGTGCACGGGCGGTCCCAGCTCTCTTCCATGTGTTCGACGGCGCAGGTGCCGCCCGAGTCGGCCTCGCCCGAGAGCTCGCCATAGGTCCAGGTCCAGCCGTCGCGGTGGGCGGTCCAGGTGTTGGCGCTGCTGTCGAAGGCGAAGCAGCGGTTGTCGTCCTGCTCGGCCCGCATGTCGCAGCCGGGCATGGACAGGGTGTAGGCGGTGTGCAGCGGCTGGCCGTCCACGAGGTAGGTGTCGGAGCTGTCCATGTGGGGGACGCCGAAGGTGTCGCTGCGCCGCTCGATGCGGCTCGAACCACGGAGGGCCCAGCCGGCGCCCAGGATGCCGTCGACGGCGGCCGACGATGCCGTGAAGCCGAGATCGGGCACCAGGCCGGCGGGGGCCGATGGCAGGTCGAGGGAGACGGTGTGGGCGATCTGGCCGAAGGACAACCCAGGAGCGGGCCGAGACCAGTGGCGCAGCAGATCGGGATCGGCCCCGGCGCGGGCGGTCCCACTCGCCGTCCAGGCGAACCACACGATGAAGAACATGATGAACGGCAGACGCAGTCGGTGACCCACGGACACACCTCCCCCAGGACCGCCCTCTCGGAGCCGCCCGGGTGTCGAGTACACAGGAGGGGGATGCAGGGGCCGTGCCAGGAACCGCGTCTACGGATTCCAGCTACTTACGGTTCCGTCAGGGTGACAGGTGTCGGACTTTCGTCAGACGTTCGTCAGGCAACCTGTCAGGTGAGCACCAATGTTGACATGTCAACCGAGTCAGTAGCGCTCGCACTCGTTCAGCTCGGCCATGGCCGAGCCGTTGATGGGCGAGATCTGGCCCACGGAGTCCAGGCCGCTCAGGGTGGGCCGGTAGCCCAGCTGCAGCAGGATCGACTGGGCGCTCCAGCTCTGGTCCACCACGAGGTACCGGCTCGAGAGGTTCGCGCTGAGCTGGTCGGTCAGGGGTTGGATGAGGGTGGAGTGGCCCCCCCACACGGTGTGTCTGCCGGGCTCCGCGATGACCGTGTCCCACTGGGCCGCGACCTCTTGGAAGCCGCCCATCAGGCCGCCGCAGATACCCATGCGTCTGCCCTCTGGCGCGAGTCCGCCGTCGAAGCGCAGGGTGAGCTGCTGGAAGCGGTCGGGCGAGAAGACGCCGGCCTCGCCTGGCACGAAGGCATCGATCTGGCGGGTGTGCTCGATGGCCATGTAGTGGAGTCCGAAGCGACCCCAGCCGTCGGCGTCGCCCAGGCGCTTGCCGCCCCAGCTGATGAGCTCGCGGCGCTCCACGGGCTCCATGGTGTAGCCCTCGAGGAAGCCGACGGCGCCGCGCACGCCGAGGTCCCACTCGGTGCGACTGCGGAGCGACATCCGGCCGCCCACCGACGAGTAGGAGACCGCGCCGAACAGGGTGCCGTCGGGGCTGGCCTTGCCCGCCCAGGAGGTCAGGCTGTCGGTGATGGGCACCCGGCTGGTCTCGAAGGAGAAGGAGCTCCCGCCTTCGGCCTTGAACTCACCCTCCACCAGCCAGGTGGCGTAGGGCACGGTGTCGAAGCCCACCGGGCTGGTGCCCATGCGGCCGCGGAGCTTGGCGCCAGGGGTCAGCGGCACGGTCAGACCGATGGAGCCAGCGGCGCCTTGCTGGACGTCGTCGCCGTCGTAGAGATCGAGGAACACGACGTCTGCGTTCAGGGCCAGGGGCCCGATGGACAGCTCGCGGAGCGATGCCGTGCCCAGGGTGGCGATGAGCCAGCCCTCGCTGCGGTAGCCCGTGCGGCTCAGCAAGCCACCCCCCATGTCGGTGGCCGGCCCACGGGCAGCCAGCACCCGGCGCTCCACGACCGCCAGCTCCTCGGCCGACATCCGGACCATGCGGGCTTGCATGTCTGCCGGGATCGGGTCTTCGGGGGTCGAGCCGTCGCGCAGCGGCAGGATGGGCAGGGGCTCGCGACTCCGGCCCGTGGTGTCGACCTTGGCTGGGGTGACCCGCAGGAGGTCGAGGGTGCCCTGGGCGCCCTTCCAGTCGCCCCGTCGCGCCTGCAGGTGGGCCAGGGCGGCGCCGATCTCGGGGTGGGTGGTGCGGTTGTACGCGTCGGCCAGGATCTCTTCGGCCCGTCGGATCTGCCCCGCTGCCTCCCAGGTGGCGGCCATGCCCAGGATGCTGCCGAGGTGGTCTCGGTTGAGGTTCAGGGCGCGCTCGTAGACCGCACGGGCACCCGCCCGATCGCCGAGCTCGAGGCGTGCGCCGGCCACCAGCGCGAGGCGATCGGTGTGGGCGGTGGCTTCGAGCAACAGCTCGTCGAGTCGGGCCTCTGCGTAGGAGAGCTTGCCGCGTCTCCCCCGCTCCAGGGCCTCCTCGATCTCCCGCATGAACTTGGCGTCGGCCAGGGCGGCCTCAGCGCTCTTGCCGCCGCCGGCGATCACAGCGCTCTCGATGGCCATGACGGCGGCGTCCATCTGCCCACCGCGGTAGCCGGCCTCCATGGCCACGGCGGTGGCGCGGCCATTCGACGGGTCGCGGACCAGGGCGACGCGGGCGGCGTCGAGGGCCTGGAGGTACTGCTCCTGCTTCAGGTAGAGCGTGGCGCGGGCGGCCCGGATCTCGGCGGAGCCGGGATGCTCGGTCTCGAGGTCGGCCAGCAAGGCATGCACGACCTCGGGGCGGCTCCAGAGTCCGCTCCGATCGAGCTCGGCCACCTGGGCCTTGACCTGGAGATCGGCGAGGTGGGCCCGGAGACGTTCTTCTGCGGCACCGGGCCCGATGGCTTCGAGCGCCCTGCGGGCCTCCTCTTCCCGACCCAGCGAAGCGAGGGACAGGAAGCGCCCCTCGAGGGCCATGCTGTTGTCGGGGTCGACCACCAGGGCGTCACCGAAGTGACCGAGGGCTGGGCCTGGCTGACCGTTGGCGAGGTAGACGCCGGCGAGGTTGGCCGAGGGCCAGGGGTCGTTGGGCGCGAAGTCACGGGCCATGGCGAACTGCTCGAAGGCCTCGCGCAGTCGGCCTTGATCCCGGTACAGGCTGCCCTTGGCGCAGAGCACCGTCGAGCGCGCACCGTTCACGCCCCGTCGAACCGCGTCGGGTTCGTCGTGGGCCCGGGGCTGGATGCGATCGAGGGTGGCCTCGGCGCGGTCGAGCTGGGGTGGGTCGAGGCTCGCCAGGGCCTTGGCCTTGCCGATCTGCACCCAGGGATTGCTGGGCTCCAGGGCCTCGGCCCGCTCGTAGTAGCCGAGGGCCTGCTCGGCCTCTTGTTGGCTCAGGGACACATCGGCGAGTGCGTGCCAGGCACCGGGGTGGTCGGGCCAGGTGTCCGCGATGATGTCGTAGATGGCGCGGGCCTCGGTGTGTTCGCCGGCGTCCCAGGCGCCTTCGGCCTGGGTCAGGAGGATGGAGATGCGTGCATCGGCCTCGATGCGGCGGAGATCGTCGTCGTCGCGATCGGCGAGCGCCACCAGCTCCAGCGAGGTCTCGGGCTGGCCGAGGCTGAGGCTGATCTCGGCGGCGTGCACGAGCGCGGTGAACTTCCGCTGCTGAGACTCCCAGGCCGCGAGGTAGTGATCGCGGGCCGACTCCAGGGCGGCATCTCCCTCGGCGGTGAGCCCCTGGGAGCGGAGGTCGCTGCCGTAGACCCACAGTGTGCCGCCTGCCCCCTCCATGTAGTCGCCGTTGGTGGGGCGCATGGCCAAGGCCATCTGCTGTGCTTCGACGGCCTCGAGGTAGCGCTGCTGGGCCTTGTAGGAGCCCGCGATGGCCGTGTAGTAGGCCGAGAGGTCCCCGGTCAGCTTGTCGCGGGTCTTCGGCGTCGGGGCGTGGCGGGCGGCCTGCTGGAAGGCGTGCAGGGCGATCTCGGCCTTGTCCTGGTCGAGGGCGGCGATGCCGTAGGTCCACAGGGCGGCGGCGTCGTAGGGGCGCCGGGCCAGCACGGGGCCCACGGCCGCCAGTGCCTCGGCGTCGCGCCCCTGCTCCACGAGGGCGGCGGCCTGGGCGCGGGCGACCTCGGGGAGATGAGGCGACTGGGCGTACGAGCGGGCGATGACCTGGTGCCGGGCGGAGTCGTTCTCGATCTTCGTGGCTGCGCGCACACCCTTCACGGACTCCACCATGCCCTTGGCGGTGGTGTCCTGGCCGGCGAACTTCTCGGCGCCGGCCAGATCTCCCATCTCGAGGAGGGTGGCCACCAGGCGCTGCCGCGAGACGCTGTCGCGGGGGTCGTCCTCGAGGGCGGCGCGGTAGGCCCAGTGACCCGCGCGGAGACGGTTCTGGCTCACGCGGAGGTGGCCGATGGCCCGCCAGGCTGGCCCGTCGGTGTACTTCCCGGAGCCGTCCTCGCGGCCCATCAGGTGCTCGGCCAGGTCGGGGAAGCCACCCTGCCACAGGGCGATGACGCGGCTCTCGCGGGTGCCGCGGGTGAGGGCGTTGCTCAGGTAGGGGGAGGTCTCGCCCTGCCAGCGCTCCTGCCAGAGCTTGCGTGCCTCGGCCATGCGGTTGAGGGCGATGAGGCTGTAGACCCGTCCGGGGATCGCGGGGGCGTAGGAGCCTGTGCGCTCGAGCTGCTTGAGGGCGTGGTACGGCTGGCGCTGGGCCATGAGCGCGTGGGCGTAGGACACCCGGTAGTCGTGGCGGTCGGGATGCCGGCTCAAGAGGCTCCGCAGCGAGCTCGCGGCCTGGCTCCGGCTCCCACGGATGTCGGTGCGGGCCTCGGCGAGGCGCAGGCGCAGGGTCTGCTTGCGGTCGGCGGGGACCCGGCGATCGTAGATGAGCTGCCGGTAGAGGTCTGTCCAGCCCGCCCGAGCCTCCGCCATGATGCAGAGATCGGCCACGGCGACCCGGGCGTCTGCGCCCACCTTGGGGTCGCGCAGCAGCCCCATCAGCGCATCGCGTGCCTCCTCGTGGAGCTCGGGCTCGGCGGCCATCGCCTGGGCGAAGGCGAGGCGGTCGCTGGGGTCGAAGGGATCGACCACGCGCTCGCCCAGCCCGTCGGCGTGGGCGACGATGCCGTGGAGGAGCAACCCGACGATGCCGAGAAACACGACGCCTACTCCGTCGAGCCGCCGCGCATGGCGGCCCAGGTGCGGATGAGGATGGCTGCGAAGATGAAGAGCACGATGGCCAGCAGCCCGAAGAGCCAGAGGTTCTCCTGGAAGGCAAGGCGCAGGCTCGACCAGATGGACATCTGACCCATGCGTGCCTTGTCGCCCACGGAGACGGGCCGGACCTCACCGCCGTCGGAGACCACGGCCAGGTTTCCGGTCAGACCCTGCACCCAGTTGCCGTCCAAGAGCCGTGCGCTCAGGTCCAGCAGCTGGTCGGAGTTGGGGGCACGCACCACCAGTCGGGTGGACTCGCGGTCTGAGAGCAGGACCTGCTCGACGGTGCTCAAGGGAGCGGAGTTGCGTGTCTTGAGCAGCTCCTGACCCTCGTCGTTGAGTGAGCGCTCCAGGTCGCCGCTCGTCACCAGCTCGCCCTGCAGCGCGTCGTAGGAGGAGTGCGGCGTCTCACGCACCAGCAAGATGTGCTGGCTCTGCGGTGTCTCTTGGCCTGACTGGGTCACCAGCAGCTGCGGGTCCTCGGCGATGGTGAGGCGCCCGAGGTCGGCCGCGATCTGCATGGCCGCCGACAGGTCGACATCGGTGGGCGCGTCCGGCAGCACGATGGCCACGGAGCGGCCGTCCTCGAAGTCGTAGGGGAAGGCACCGTACCGGAGCTTGGAGAGGTCCGGCATGTCGACGTAGTGGTCGCGCGGCAAGGTGACCGTGGTGCGCTCGAAGACCGTGCCCCAGAGGTGGCGGTCGCTGACCCGCTGGCAGGGTCCGAAGTCGTTGGGGAAGAGGTGGAAGACCACGTCGAGGTTGCTGTGAGGCTCGATGATCTCGTAGGGCAGGTTGACCGTGAGCTTCGCTTCTTGCTCGCCCCTCATCTGGTCGAGGCGCACGCTGCGGAGGGGCACGCCGTTGAGCCGGACCTCCATGGTGCTCAGCCGCACGTCCAGGCCGGCGCTGTAGGAGTAGGTCACCTTGGCGGTGCCGCCGCCGGGACGCACGACGGCGTCGCCCTGCAGGCGGAGGGGGATGCGGATCTCGGGGGCGTAGAAGCCGCGCACCGTGGTGTCGGTGAACTTGATCTGTTGGAGGTCGAACTTTCGGAGATCGTAGGCGGGCAGGGGGCGCTGCTGGGTGGGCGGTGGCAGGGCCGTGTCGACGGTGCTGAGCACGGAGCGGCGGCCTGCGAGGATCTCCTTGCGGGAATGACCCACCGCGGCGTTGGTGGCGATGGTCAGCGCCTCGGGTGTCTTGCCCGTCACCACCATGATGGGGATCGATGGGTCCCGGGGATGTGGAACGACAGCGACGAGCCCCTTGTCGCCGATGTCCGAGACGTTGACGAGGTGCGAGATCTGCGGGTGCTCATCTACGAGCCCCACCATCAGGGCGGCGGTGGTGGCCTCGCCCACCTGATCGACGGGCTCTTCGATGACGACGCGACGCCAGCCGGCCAGGCGACCGAAGGCGAAGGCGATGCGGCCTGCGGCGTCCTGGCTGGCCGGGCTGGGCGCGGTGGGCTGCACCAGGGTGAGGCGCAGCGGGCCGTAGCCGAGGGGATCCCAGATCGGGTACGGGAACTCGCTCAGATCGGGGTCGAGCTGGCGATCCCGGTACTGGAATTCGATGTAGCTGCGGCGAGAGACGCGGGTCCACAGGCTGGGATCGAAGGGGTCTTCGCAGTCGTCGGTGTAGTGCTGGTTGACGACGAAGGTGAGCTGGTTGTGGTCGTTGTAGCGGACCGGTCCGCCGGTGGCCGAGTCTGCCTGGAGCAGCTGCAGGGGGATCCGGCTGACGAGCTCGGTCCCCTCGACGTTGTCGGCGCCCAGGTTCACGGAGCCCACCGCCTGCTCGTTGACCAGCACCGTCAGCGAGGAGCGGTACTCCAGCAGGGCGGCGGAGTGGGAGAACTCGGTGTGGATCTCGGGCTCGTCGACCAACTCCCACGAGCTGGGGATGGTGAACCAGATGTTCTTGATGGCCGACAGGCCCTGGAGCATCAGATCCCGTTCCTGGTAGAGGTCCTGGGCCAGCTCCACCCGGAAGGTCTTGATGGCGGCGTCGTCGGCGGCCTCGAGGATCTCGACGTTCGAGTTGACCCCCTCGCCGCCACGGACGCTGAGGTTGGCGCCGCGTTGGTTGTCGTCACCCAGGGTCTCCTGGGCCTGTGCGGCCGAGCCGGTGAGGACGAGGAAGACCACGGCCAGCCAGGGCCAGGCGGCCAGCCAGCGAGAGAAGCGGGGGGTGGGCATGGTGCTCATCGTCAGTCTCTTCGCGCGCTGTCCAGGAGGTCTTCGGCGAGGCTGAGGGACGAGCGGGCTTCGTCCATCAGGTCTTGGGCTGGAGCCTCCATGTCGTCCTTCTGGAGCAGCACGCCAGCTCGCGACAAGCTGTTGTAGGACCGGCGTAGCTGCTCTTCTGCCTGGGTAACGAGTGAGCTTCGGCTTCCGCCGGTCTCGCTGCTGGGCTCGAGGGGTAGCTTGGCGGAGTGCTGGACGGTCCACAGTCGCTTGCCCCAGTCGGCCTTCAGGCTCGGAGCGAGGGGTAGCAGGGACACCCGGGCCTGGATGTGGAGGCGCTCGAGCTCGTGGTGGGCGGCCTCGAGCTCGCTGATCCGAGTGACCGTGGCCGGGTCGATGATGGTGGGCCGCATCAGGTCTTGGACCCAGATCTGGGTGGGACCCCAGCCCACGGCCATGAGGAAGGCCAGCATGAGCAGGCCCGCGGCCACCATGGAGCCCGTGAGGCGGCCGCGAGGCTCCCGGTCCGACAGCCTGTACTCGGTGCCCTCGTCGATCTGGAGCGGCACGCGGTGGATGGGACACTGGCCGAAGACGGCGAGGTGCTCGCCGTCGCAGAGGTAGCAGTAGCCCACACGCCGGAACCGGGTCAGCGGTTGGCCAGCATCTTCGGGAATGCCCACGTCGTCGGCGCCGAAGTAGCGGCCCACGAAGGCCACGAAGGGCGCCCGCACCACCGTCCAGATCGACGTCGCGGGACGATCTTGCACGTAGCGGTCGTGGACCCACTGGTCGGGTGGCGTGAACATCAGCTCGATGATGCGGCGGCGGTCCTCCTGGTCGAGGCGCACGAATTCGAGCCCGACGGCGTACCAGGGCGCGTCCGGATCGAAGCGCCGCTCGAGATCGCTCGCGCCGTGCTGGGGCTCGTGCTCTTCGTCCTCGAGGAAGAGCAGATCGTCCTCCTCCTCCTCCTCTTCGAGGGCCTGGAAGACGGGGATGGCCTGGGCACGGATGACCGTGCCGGTGCGGGTCTCGATGGTGACGTGCACCTCGCCGGTCTCGGGCAGGGCCACGGGCAAGCGGATGCGGGCACCGCCCTCGCTGAGGTCTTCGAGCTCACCTTCGATGAATTCGCCCACGGCCGGGGCTGTGCTCGCTGCGCCGCCGCTCATGACGGCTTGGGCCTGCTTGCGCACCCGGACTCGACCGTAGGCCTCCACCCGGTTGTGGGCCCGGCGCTGCGGCCGCTCGTAGGCGGCGCCCATGGCGGCCGCGAGGATCACGATGTTGTAGAAATTCCAGACCCCTGCGATGGCGATGCTGTCCCACTCGTAGGGGGCCATCAGCAGCCGGTAGGGCACGAAGAGCAGGCTCAGGATGGCCAGCCCCATGAACACGATCATGGGCCGCGCCGAGCGCCAGTCGAACTCGGCTTCGTCGAGCTCTCCGCCCTTTGGGGTCACGTTGAAGGTGCCGTGCCGCGGCGAGATCATCGCCACGGTGGTGACCACTGCGGTGTACCAGGCGATGGAGGTCTCGAAGACCTCCGGCCAGAAGCTGTGGCGGGTGTTGCGGTTGCCGGCTGCGGACACCGCCGTGGACAGGAACAGGTGCGGGATCGCCATCACGAGGATGTCGCGGACGGTGCACTGCAGGGGGTGGAAGTCGAGGATCAGGTAGAGCGGCGGCGCCAGCAGGTAGACGATGCGTGGGATGCCGAACAGGAAGTGGCAGGCCGCGATCGTGTAGTTGATGCGCTGGGGGAGCCGGAGCCCACGCTTGAGCAGCGGGAAGTCGAGACGCAGGATCTGCGTCATGCCACGCGCCCAGCGAATGCGCTGACCCACGTGGAAGGCGAAGCGCTCGGTGGCGAGACCCGCTGCCTGAGGCAGGTCGAGGTAGACACTCTGCCAGCCGCGGGCGTGCATCTTCAGCGCGGTGTGGGCGTCCTCGGTGACGGTCTCCTGGGCGATGCCGCCCACCTCTTCGAGGGCCTCGCGGCGAAGGACCGCACACGAACCACAGAAGAAGGCCGAGTTCCAGAAGTCGTTGCCCTTCTGGATGAGGTGGTAGAAGAGCGCCTGTTCCGGCGGGACCTGGTGCTCGAGGTAGAGGTTTCGCTCGAAGGGATCGGGGTTGTAGAAGTGGTGAGGTGTCTGGACCAGGGCCGTGTTCTCGTCGTCGAGGAAGAAGCCCACGGTGGTCTGCAGGAAGCTGCGCACGGGCACGTGATCGGCGTCGAAGATGGCGATGAGCTCGCCGTCGCTGACCATCATGGCGTGGTTGATGTTGCCGGCCTTGGCGCCCTTGTTGTCGGGTCGGGTGATGTAGCGACAGCCCAGCTCCTCGCAGAGCTCTTGCATCTCTGGGCGGCGGCCATCGTCGAGGACGTAGACCTCCTTGAGCGGGAACTCCTCGGTGCTGCCGTCCTCGAGGGTGCGCACCCGGACGCCCGGGTAGTCGATGCTGAGGGCGCCGATGATCGTGCGACGCACGATGTCCGTGTCTTCGTTGTAGGTGGGGATGAAGACGTCCACCGACGGCAGCTCGTGCTCGGGCACATCGAGCGGAATGGGGGTCCGCTCCTTCATCACCGCCGTCTGGAAGTAGCCGCCCACCATGATGGTGAAGCCGTAGAGCTCGGCGCCCAGCAGGGCGATGGACAGCGTCGCGTCCGACAGCGAGTCCAGGTACAGCGTCTCGGTTGCTCGCCACCACAGGTACCGGCTGGAAGCGGCCAGCGAGACGAAGGCTGCCGCGAGTCGCCACTGGGGAGCCAGCACCAGGATCAGCATCCCGGCGCCCATCATGGCCAGGGTCAGCGCCAGCTCGGCCACCAGTCCCAGGGGAAGCACCGCGTAGACCACGATGGGCAGGCACACCACGAAGATGACCAGCGACATCCACCAGGGGCTGCTCGCGATGCGTACCGCGAGTGCCTCTCGTGGCGCCTCGGTGACCTCGGTCACCGCGTCGTCATCGGAGTAGCTGGTGTGCAAAGGGGTGGTTCCTCGGCTCGTGCCAGCGAGCGCCCCGGTATACCACAGCATGGGGCGATTGTGACGATGTGACCGACGTCTCGCGCGTCTCGTCGAGGAGGAAGACCATGGGCACGGAGGACTCTATTCGGGTGGTTGCGGCAGCTATTACAGACGGAGAGCGGGTGCTCGCGGGGCGTCGAGCGGCCCACAAGCGCCAAGCTGGCTGTTGGGAGTTGCCGGGCGGCAAGGTCGAGAGTGGGGAGTCGGACCGAGAGGCTCTGGCTCGCGAGATTGTCGAAGAGCTCGGCATGATCGTAGAGGTAGGGGACCGGCTGGCGGAGTCGGAGCACCGCTATGCCCATGGGGTGATCCGTCTGGTGGCCTACCGTTGCCGGTGGATCTCCGGTGAGCCACGTCGTACCGATCACGATCGGGTCGTGTGGATCGATGTGGACGAGGCCGCCGGCCTGCCCTGGGCGCCGGCGGATGTCCCACTGTTGGACTCTGTTTTCGGCGTCTCGGGTGGCACCTGGCAGGTCGGGTAGACGGGCCTGCTGTTCAGCCCTGAACGACGAGATGGCTGCGGTAGTTCGTCCGGTTGTACATCTCGACCCGTCGAGCATCGTTTCCGTAGGCTCCAGACCAGAGGGGAACGTAGGGGTCGTGCCAGGTGGCGTCGCTGAGGTAGCGGGTGTCTCGGGGCTCTGGGTTGTCGTGGCCGAGTCGAGCGCGGTCGGCCAAGCTCACCTCTCCCCAGATGTGCAGGCCCCGGAAGTCGCCGCCGTAGGTGTTTGCAGCACCGCTCGCGAAGCGCTCGTCGATGGCACCCCGCTGCTTGCCCATGTGTTCGCGGATGAACATGTGACGGCAGACCCCGCGCTCGCAGGCCAGGTAGTCGCCGGCGGCGTGGGTGCCGAAGGCCAGCGTGGCCTGGTAGTGCTCGTCCTTGTCGTCGACGGGAGGAGTGCGCGGGTACAGCATGGTGGCCGATGTGTGGGTGTTCAGCTGCTTGAGGAAGGCCTTCTGGCGGCGGGCCAGCTCCACCTCCGAGATGGAGAGCGGCGCGTCGAGAACTCCGGCGGCGCGGGCCATCTCCTCGATGTGGTCGAGGTCCTTGGCGAGCAGCTTGTCCTGACCCAGGCGGAAGCGAGTCGAGCAGGCCGAGCCGGAGAGCTCGGAGACGTAGTGTGGGTTGTTGGCGGTGCGGATCTGTTCATAGTCGAGGGTCAGCTCCGACCTCGTGTCGCCGTCCGAGTCCTCGCCGTCGTCGTGTTCGACGAGCTCGACCCGGTGGTTGCCGTGGCCGTCGTAGCCCACGATCACGCCGGCCTGGACGCGATACCGCGTCTCGAAGCGCTCCTTCGCGGTCTGGGCCTCGATGCCGTCTCTGTCGAACTGTTCGACGTCGATGGTGTCACCGAGGCCGTAGGGATTCTGGATCGGGTAGGCCCGGGGTGAGACGGGCAGCCGGGGTGGCACGACCACGGCGAGGTGGCCTTGTTCGTCGAGGGCTGCCTCGAAGAGGCGGTGGCCCTGCTCGGGCTCCCGTCGCTCGACGAGCTGGCCCTCACTGTCGAGGTAGAGCCAGCGCATGCGGCCGCCGACCCGCTGTCCGAAGACGAGCAGGTTGTAGAACAGGTCGCTGGTGGTCGCGATGACCCCGATGGTCTGGGTGTCGCTGGCGAAGAGCTGCGGCAGGGGGCCGAGGCCGCGGCTCTGCTGTTCGGCGAGAAGGTCTACCAGCTCGATGCACTGTCGGGCCCGGTAGCCGAATCGCCAGGCCATCCATGGCTGGGGAAAGTCCACGTGGCGCAGGGCATCGTGGACGGCCTCGGCCACCGAGATGTGGAACCGGCCCGGGTCGACGGGCGTGCCGTTGAGCCGGCAGAGGGGCAGCGGGTCGCCGGAGCGCTCGGCCAGGGCCATGCGCCCGAGCTTGTTGAAGTCGAAGACGGCGAGGTCGGGCCACGTGGCGAGGTAGCCGTCGACAAAGGCCTGCAGCGCGGCACCTGTGTGTTCATCGAGAGATGCGGGACCGGTGCTCGACAGGGAATCGGTGGCCCAGGCCCGCACGGTCTCGCGGAGGTTGGTGAGCGCGCGGTCGCTGCCGAGGCGGTCCCGGAGGACCTCGTGGAGCCAGCTGGCTGTCGCCTCGGGAAGGGTGACCTGCGCGAAGGTGCCGTCTGCCACGTCGTCGAGCGCCGCGGGCAGCTCGGTGGACAGCGTGCCGGCCGCCTCGACCAGGGCCTGGGACAGCGCGGTGTAGTCCAGGCGACCGTCGGGCTCGCTCTCGGCCCGGTTCCGCATCACGCCGTGGACCCGGGTGAAGAGGTGGAAGGCGGTGGGCGCCAGGGTGGGGCTGCTGGGGACCAGGCCAGCGATGGTCGCGACCCCCTCGGCGAAGCGCTCGGCGGCCGCGTCGTCGCGCAGCAGGTCGATGTGGGCGTCGAACCACGCCGCCTGAGCCTCGGTGAGCACCACCTCCCCCAGGGTGGGAGGAGAGGCGGCGAGCGTGCCGTCCGGGGCTGCCCAGGACGCTCGGGCCTCTCGGTTCTTGACGGCTCCTGCGGCTTGCGTGGCCTGGCCCTTCCAGAGGCCGTACTGGAAGACCGTGGTGGTCGAGCCCTCGATGTAGGTGGCGAGGGCCTCGGACAAGGCGGTGTGCTCGACCTCGTCGAGGGGAGCGTCGTGCTCGGCCTCACGGTGGATGGTGGCGAAGGCGTGGTGGCCCGACCGGAGGTTCTGCCAGGCGGTGTCGTGACGACAGAAGGCGAGCCCCGAGAGGTAGACCCGGGCCGAAGCCGGGGACAGCTGCCGTCGCCAGCCGCCGTTCGTGAGCGAGGGCTCGGCCGCCATGAGCGTGGCCGCCCCGTCCCGCAGTGCATCGACCTCGTCGGGCGCGTCGGGAAGCTCGGAGAGGCCCAGCTCTTCGAGAGTGGCGTGCAGCAGCCCGAGCAGCGCTGGCTGGAGCAGCGCCCGGTCGCCCGAGAGGCGTGGACGGAGGGCCTCTGCGTCGACAGGGCCGAGGTGGGCCAGCACGGTGGCCCCCGCTGCGACGATCCCGGCTCGTGCGAGCTTGCCGGGGCCCTCCAGGGGGACCTCGGTGGCCGCCAGGCCCCTGATCAGGCGCGTCGCAAAGGCGGCGGTGGCCGGACTCGGCGCGGCGGGGGGCGTCTGGGCGAGGAGCCAGAGAGCCTCGAACAGTGGCCCGGCCTCGGCGTGGGGATCGGCGGGGTCGAGGGTCTGTCCCCGAAGCGCGAGGGTGCCGTCTGGGGCGAGCTGCACAGTGTCCGGCATGGGCCACTCCTGGGGGCGCTCGCCTATCTCTGTTCGCGCAGCGACGGGATGCCGGCGGGGGCCCGTTGGACGCCACTGTAGATGTTGCCGAGCAATTCCGACTCAGAGATCACACCTTGTCCACTTGCACTCATTCTGAAAATGATTATCACTTTCACGTAGGGAGGTTCCCGTGATCGTCTGCCTCTGCGAAGCTGTCTCCGACCGCAAGGTCCGAGATGTGATCGCTGGCGGGTGCCGCACGGTGCCGGACATTCGGCGGGCGTGCGGTGCCGGAGGCTCGTGTGGAAGCTGCTGCGCCATGCTGCGCGACATGCTCGAGCGCAACACCGCCCAGCAGAAGGTAGACGCGCCCGGTCGCTGAGCGGGCTGGAAGTCGCGTTAGTCTCTGGGCCCCTGGAGGTCCCATGTCCACATCGGGACGGGCGAAGAGCCCTGCCGTGATCGCCTTGCTCAACGAGGTCTTGACCGCTGAACTCACCGCGATCAACCAGTACTTCCTGCACGCAAAGATGTGTGAGAACTGGGGCCTCGACCGGCTCTACAAGAAGATCTACGCCGAGTCCATCGACGAGATGAAGCACGCCGATGCCCTCATCGCGCGGATCCTCTACCTGGACGGTCTGCCGAACGTTCAGCGTCTCGGCAAGGTCAACATCGGCGAGGACGTGGCCGAGCTCCTCCGCTGCGATCTCGCCCTGGAGCACGAGGCCCTGCCGCGACTGAACGACGGCATCGCCTTGTGCCGCGAAGAGGGCGACAACGGCTCACGGGCGCTGCTCGAGGAGATCCTGGTGAGCGAGGAAGAGCACACCGACTGGATCGAGACCCAGCTCGCCCTCATCGAGCGCGTCGGGCTCCAGAACTACCTTTCCGAGCAGCTGAGCGCGGGCTGATCGGCGGTGGCCCGGGCAAGCCGGGGCCAGTCTCCTCCAGAGCGGAAGTGGGCCAGCCGGGACAAGGTCTCCGGCAGGTCCAGGCCGTGGATCTGGGGCCCGTGGGCGGCCATGGCCACCTCGAGATGGGCACGGGCTCGCTGCTGGAGACGATCTGCGCCTGCGGTGTGGTTCAGGTGGTGCTTGAGCACGCAGGCGGCCACCTGGATGAGGCCCTGCAGCAGTGCGTGATGGGGGCTGCCGCGCGTCACCTGGTGCCAGAGGGCCTCCCAGGCCTCGTGGGCCTCCCAGTAGTAGCGCTGGTCGAACAGAGCGCAGGCCCAGCGCCAGGCGGGGTCGTTCGACCAGGCGCCGTCGGGCGACCATGGTGCCTCGGTGGGCGCGCTGCCGTCTGTGTAGAGGTGGCCATCGGGGTGGCGAAACGGATGCGGATGGAGCCCCGGAACGTAGCGATAGGGCGGCAGCGCCCGCTCTGGCAGCCAGGTGCGGGGACCCGGGGGTGGTGGCGGGATCGGCCCGGTGCTCACCCGCCGTCCGCGCCCGCTGCCGTCTCGGCTGCCTTGGCTGCCTTGGCTGCCCGACGAGCCTCGAAGGCGGCGAGCTGCTCGGGGGTTGCGGGCTGCTGGAATCGCGCCTTCCACTCGCTGTAGGGCATCCCGTACACGACGGTGCGGGCCTGGTCGTAGTCGAGGTCGAGGCCGCGCGCTCCGGCCTCGGCGCTGTACCACTTGGCCAGACAGTTGCGGCAGAAGTCGGCCAGGATCATCAGATCGATGTTCTGCGCCTCGGGGTGCTGTCCGAGGTGAGCCACCAATCGGCGAAAGGTGGCGGCCTCGATCTCGGTGCGGGTGGATGGGTCCACGGGATCCTCGGTGTGCATGGGATACGCTTCCTCCCCGTAGCCCGCCGACGGAGACTCGATGGCAACGCTGGAGTTCTTCCGAGCTGGTGAGCTGCTCTACACGCAAGCGCTGTCGCCCCGAGGCGTCCGTGTGGGGCGGGCTCCCGACAACGACCTCGTGTTGATCGACTCCATCGTCTCCAGCTACCACCTGCTCGTCTTCGTGCGCGATGACGTCATCCGGGTGCGCGACCTCAACAGCACCAACGGCACCTTCGTCGACAACGTCAAGGTGGACGGCTCGGCGGTGCTGAGCGCTTCACAGTCGCTTCGACTGGGTCCCGAGCTGGTGCTGAACGTACGGCTGAGCGAGGCGGGTGGCGAGATGGGTGCCCGCGCCTACGTGTGGCATCACAGCGCAAACCGCATCGTGGTCATCGACGAGCACGAGATCTCCGTGGCCGAGCTGGTGGACGATCCGGCACTCGACGCGAGCTGGTTCATCTCGGCGACGGGTGGCGGTGCGGTCTTGCGGGCGGGCAGCGGTGTCCAGCAGCTGGCCTTCGAGGACGAGTTCCTCATCGGCAAGGAGCGCTTCAGCGTCGTCGCCGAGGACATGGTGCACACGCGCACGCGCAACACCGAGGTCCGGAACACGTGGCTGCTCACCGTCGACCTCGCGGCCCGGGCGGGCCCCTTCGCCGAGCTCTCCCCCCCGGGAGGCGGCCCAGGCCAGATCATCCGCGCGGCCAACCGTGTCTCGGTGCTCTACCTGCTGGCCAAGCAGTTCGTCGCCGACACCGCCGAGGACGTGGTCGCCTCCGATGTGGGCTGGTGTCCCGATGAGCACCTCATGCGGGGTGTCTGGGGCCGACGCTGGGAAGAGAAGGGAAACGCGAGCTTCCAGGTGCTGGTGCACCGGGTGCGCAAGGACCTCGCCCGCATCGGCATCGGTGCGTCTCTCATCGAGAAGCGCTCCGGCTTCACGCGGCTGCGGCCCGGTGTGCTCGAGGTGGCGCCCCTGAGCTGAGCCCGAGGCGGTCCCTCCGATCGCTCAGTGACGCAGCTTCTTGTACTTGATGCGCG
>JAERSX010000978.1 GCA_016845285.1 Deltaproteobacteria bacterium
CTCTGGAGCTGACCCAGGCAGGAGATGACCTGGACTTGCGACTCGGCTTGACCCTCGAAGGAGCGGCTGTCGACGGGCTGACGGTGGCCCGGATCTCCGGCCCGGTGGTCCTGAGGGAGCGGGCAGGACGCCTTGACCTCAGTGCTCGCCTCACTGCGGAAGAGGTGGTGGGCGAAGGCCTCAGGCTGGCGGAGGCAGAGGTCGTGGCCCGGGGTGGGGGCCACGAGGGATCCGAGCAGATCGACGTAGAGGTGGCCATCCGAGATGTCCGCTTGGCCGAGGACGCTCTTGTTCTGTCCACCATCGACGGGACCTTCGATGTGGGTCGATTGCGCGGTGAGCCTCAGGTGGTCGGCGAGGTCGAGCTGGGCCCGCTCAACATCGGCAGCACTGGCTACCAGGTGGATGGTGGTCCCCTGGCGCTCAGCTGGAGCGCGTCCGCCATGTCGGCTGCAGTCCACCTGACACGAAGCGCAGAACCCTTCCTGGATGTTCAGCTCGCCAGCAACGACGGTGGGCAGCACTTCGACCTGACCGAGCTCAGTCTGTATCCGGAGCCCGGGCGAGGCCTCGCACTGCAGAGTCCGGCCCGATTCCAATTGATCGAGGGAGGGGTGCAGGGTGTGGCCGTCGACCTGGCAGGTCCCTCCGGCCTCGTACGCCTCGATGGCGGGTTCTCGGCGAATGATGTCGACCAGACCCGCTTCGCACTGGACCTGACGGGCCTCAACCTCGGTCACCTGGGTGACCTCGTGCGCGACTTCGGACTCGATCCCGATGCTCAGCTGTCAGGGCTGGCGGGTCAGGTCCGGCTCCGTCTCGATCTGCGTCCGGAGGATGGGGAGCTGTTGTTGGTGGGCTCGGGAAGGGTCAAGGGACTGACCCTCGCCGACAGGGTGGAGGACGTCGATCTCGGCTTTCGCATTGGTGGTACCGATCGTCGGCCAGAATTGCGGCTGGCAGCCCTCCAGGGCGACACGCTCCTCGGGCGGCTGGAGCTCGAGATCCCACTGGCTGAAGACTCGACCGATGGGCCGATGGCTTGCGAGGGCGAGCTCGACCTGCGCTTCTTCGTTCCCCCCATGGAGTCCAAGACCCTCCAGCGGTCGCTCCCCAGCCTCCAAGAGCTTCCAGAAGGTCGCTTCGGTGGAGATCTGCGAGTCTGGGGCCCGGCTTGCGACCCTGACCTGTACCTGGTGACGTCAGCTCGCGGGGTGGCAGGGGCCCAGGGGGAGGTCCTTCGAGTCGACGCTCGCTTCGATCGCCACGACGATCGGATTCACTTCGAGTCCAGTGTGGAGGAAGGCCTGGCCACCCGCTTGACGGCGGATGGTGTCGTCCACACCCAGCTCCAGGCGCTGTTGCCTCGGCTCCTGGCGGGCGATCCCGACCCGGCCCTCCAGGTCTGGCAGACCTGGGTGGACACCATCGAGCTCGCCGTGGTGCCTCGCGGGCTGGAGCTCGATCGAGTGGCGCGTCTCGCCGGTGTCGACGCCGATGTCGAGGGAAATGTGGGGGGAGGGCTCTTCTTGGTGGGAGACCCTGAACATCCCAAGGTGACAGGGGGACTCCTGGTGATGGGTGGGCGGATCGGCACCGTTCCCATTGAGCGCGCCACGTTGACGCTGATGCCCGGGGATGAGGCCTACCAGCTCGAGGCCGTGGCCGGCTTCGGTACGGGAGGTGGACTCGAGCTGCGGGGAGACATGCCCGATCTCTTCGACCTGCGCGGAGGGAACGGGCCGGTCGAGCTTGCTGGGCTGGCAGTTCAAATCGAGGGCGAGGGGGTGCCCATGGCACTCCTGAGTGGGCTGATGCCGGGCGTTGCAGACCCCTCGGGGATGCTGAAGGTACGCGGCACCATCGCGGCTGGAGATGGCACCACGCCCTTGGTGGACGTGGATCTCCAGTTGGCGGATGCTGCGTGGACGGTTCGCGACCTTGGTGTGCGGTATGAAGCCGTCGAGCTCGACATGCGGGTTCGACAGGACTCCATCCAGATCGAGCACTTCGAGGTGCGCTCCCGACCGGTCTGGGCCCTCGCTCATAGCCGTGTCGGGCAGCTCTCGGGCCGCGCCAGGCTCGCGCTCTCAGGGGAGGGGCAGCGTCGCATCGCGGGCACCGTGACCATGGACACCTTCTGGTTTCAGCACACGCAGGACGTCCAGCTTGCCTTGTCCGGTCAGCTCTTCCTGGCTGGACTCTGGCCGGAGCTCGACATCCGAGGTGGACTGGAGCTGGCAGAAGGGCGGCTCGTCATGGAAGAAGACACCTTCACCGACGCGAGCGATCTGTTGGTCGACCCCATCATCACGTTGAATCGAGGAGACATCCAACGACGGCGACGGCGTGAGGTGGATCGGCCCTTGTGGCACGGCTTCGATGTGGACATCGAGCTCGATCTTCAGCGGCGTCTTCGGCTGCTGGTGGACATGCCGACCCAGGATTCCTACGGAAAGCAGCTGGCTGGCCTCTCGACCATCAGTCTGGACGCCGAAGTGGACTCACCGGAACTCAAGTTGCGCTTGAACGATGGCGCACCCTCGCTCGATGGCGCACTCACCATCGAGCGCGGCACCGCGCGAATCATGGGCGCGGCCTTCACCCTCGACGACGGCCAGGTGACATTCCTCGGTCGGGACATCGATGACCCCATCCTCGACCTGCGGGCCGTCCGCAACACCGGTCGCTATGGCGACGTCGGAGTGCACATCACGGGCTCCGTGAGTGGGATGGGTCTGGCCTTCGAGTCTGACGAATACCCGGACAATACCGACATCCTGGCCCTTCTTCTGTTCGGAAAGCCGGTGTCCGAGCTCAGCGGAGGGGAGGGAGAGGCTGGCGCGCAGTTGCTCAGCGCAGCCCTCGCTTCTGTCACTGGGAAGGTGCGTCGCGCGGTGGGTGCCAGCTTCATGGGGCAGCTCGAGATCGAGGCTGGTGCCGTGAGACTGGGGGTCCCCCTTTCCGACCGTCTCTTCCTGACGTATGAAGTGGACACCAACGCTGAGGATGACGAGAACATCAACCAGCTGCTCTTCGAGTGGCTGATCCGGCGCAGCATGTATGCCGAGTTCGTGACCGGGGACCGCGGTGACTCCTCGGCAGATCTCTTCTGGCGCTGGCGCTTCTGAGGAGGCCAAAGGTGGTGAGAGAGCGGATGAAGGGATGGGTGGATGCGTTGTTCGCTCCCGTGGATGGGGCGAGCGTCGCCTTCTTTCGTGTGGTGTACGCGAGCATCATGGTGTGGGAGGTGTGCCGCTACGCCTCCTTCGGATGGATCGACAAGTACTACATCCAGCCGGAGTTCCACTTCAAGTACTACGGCTTCGAGTGGATCGACCCATGGCCAGGGGTCGGGATGTACATCCACTACGCCTTCGTGGGTGTGGTGGCACTCCTGGCGGCGCTGGGGTGGTGGACGCGGGGTGCGTTCGTCCTGTTGTTCCTCTCCTTCGGCTACATCTTTCTCCTCGAGCAGGCCCAGTACCTCAACCACCTGTACCTGGCGGTCATGGTGGCTGGGCTGTTGGCCTTCCTGCCCCTGGACCACGACTTCTCGGTCAAGGCTTGGCTGAGGCCCAAACATCGAAGTCGAACCGTTCCCGCCTGGACGGTCTGGATCCTTCGCTTCCAGATCGGCGTCGTGTATTTCTACGCGGGTCTTGCGAAGCTCAATTGGGACTGGCTGCGTGGGCAGCCCATGACCCGATGGATGGCCAGCCGCAGCGACATGCCGGTGGTCGGCCCCTTGCTCGGCGAGCCCACGACAGGCTGGGTCATGAGCTACTCGGGCCTGGCGCTCGACCTGCTCATCGTGCCCTTCCTGTTGTGGAAGCGAACCAGGATGTGGGCGTTTACGGCCGCTATCTGCTTCCACCTGATGAACGACTTCCTGTTCACCATCGGCATCTTTCCGTGGATGATGATTGCGGCCACGACGATCTTCCTGGACCCCGACTGGCCACGCCGAGCGTGGCCCGGGCTCGTGCGTCGGCTGCAAGCGCCCGACCGTCCAGCGGAGCAGGCTCCGCCTCGTTTCTCCCCGAGGCGCGTGGTGCTGGTGTTGGGAGGCCTCTTCTGCGCCTACCAGCTCCTCTTTCCGCTCCGACACTTCCTCTACCCAGGCAACCCCAGCTGGACCGAGGAAGGACACCGGTACGCGTGGCACATGAAGCTTCGCAACAAGTCGGGATCTGCAACCTTCAACCTTCGAGATCCCGTCAGTGGCGAGGAGTGGAAGGTCGACCCGAAGGATGAGCTGACCGACCGTCAGGCACGCAAGCTCCGTTCGCGGCCGGACATGATCCTCCAGTACGCACACCATCTAGCGGAGCGCGCAAGGGCCGAAGGGCGAGGGGACGTCGAGGTGCGTGTGCGGGTCTTCGCGGCTCTGAACGGGCGCAAGCGTCAGCTGCTCATCGACCCCACGCGAGATCTCGTTCCCATCGAGCGGGATCTGTTCCACGCTGACTGGATCCTCCCCTTGGAAGAGCCCCTCCCGGGATGGGATTGGTAGGCGCCTGGATCGCGCTAGCTTGGCACGAGCTGGATTCGCGCCAGCTCTGGGGGGCACCAGAGGCGGACGGGCGCGATGGACCAGCCCAGTCCACGACTCACGAACAGGTGAGCGCTGCCGAGGCTGTACCAGCCCGCGATGAATCGGCCCGTACCGAGGGGGACCCAGGCCGCACCGAGGCCCGGTAGTCGAACCTGTCCACCGTGGGAGTGTCCGGCGAGGACCACGTCCACGGGGTGCTCGACGAGCTTCTCGAAGGCTGCGGGGGAGTGGGTCAACACGAGGCTGGGCACCTCGGAGTCGGCGCCTGCCATGGTGGCTGCAAAGTCTGGTTCACCCGACAACAAGTCATCGGTTCCGCCGATGTAGAGGGGCCCGAGGTGGCGGCCCTCGTTGAGGAGGAGCTCCACGCCGTGGGCCTCGAGGATCGGGCGCCACACGTCGGGAGGCGCCTTGCCCCAGAATTCCCAGTTGCCCTGAACCGCCCATCGACCAAGCGGCGCGTCAGGGAGGGCGCCCAGGAATCGGTCGACCGCAGCCTGGGTCCATCCGTGCGTGACGACGTCTCCGGTGATCGCCACGAGGTCGGGCCGCTGCGCTGAGATGGCTTCGCAGAGGGCATCGAGGTGCGGACCGTCGTCGCGCAGGTGCACATCGGTGAGGTGCAGCACCTCGATCGGCCGAGAGAGTCGATCGACGGGTAGGCGGTGCTCGGTGATGGTCAACCACCCGCACTCCTTGCGCGCACGGGTCCATGGCCCCCCATGAGTGGGGGGCTCCGTCGTTCCCTCGGGGGCCCCCACAGGCTGCGCGCGGCCGGCCGCTGGAAAGAGATCGCCCTTCTTGACGCTCTTCGAGACACCTCTGACGAAGCGCCATCCTCGACGAAGCTTGGCTCGGCGCGTTCCGCTCATGGGGCGGGGTCCTGGGTAGGAGATGCTCTATCGGCACAGTCGGTACGCTCGCAGCGGAGGCTGACGGTTTCGACCCAGGTGAGACCACCGAGGTAGCTGAGTGCCCGCTCCGCCGTCGTGTCCTCGCCGATGAGCAGGACGCCGTGGCCCCGCTCTCCGGCATTCCGTGCTGCGAGCCTCGACGCCTCTTGAATGGTGGCGTGTGCCCAGACCTCTGCTGTCACGACCTCGTCTTCTCCTGGCCTCACGAGGTAGCCACGTAGACCAGGCGCTTCCACCATCCGTGCGCGCACTGGCGGCGGTGTCACGCTGGCCTCGGGAAGCTCGGCGGGAGCGCCCTGGAGGCAGGCCAGCATGAGCGTCATCACCATCCCAGGTGCTCGGCGAGGAAGCGACCGATTGCGTCGACTGCGGCGGCGTCCAGGTGGTCTTGGGTGATTCCGGCCGCCTTCAGGGGACGCTTACGAGACCGGAAGGAGTGGTCGCCGTCAGGGACGACGTGGAGTCTGGTAGGTGCCAGGAGCTCGGGTAGGAGGCTCACCAAGGCGTCCAGAGGGCACAGCGGATCACGATCCCCCTGAACGAAGAGTGTGGGGCAGCGCAGCGCACGAAGCGGGGCGTCCCGGCGCGGGGCCGTCTTGTTCTGGCTCACCAAGGGGTAGCCCAGGCAGATCACCGCGGGGACCGTCACCTCTGCAGCGAGGATGCACCCGACACGGCTCCCCAAGGACTTGCCGATGAGCACGACCTCATCTCCATGGCTGGCCCGTGCTGCAGCCAGCGCCGAACGGTGTGCTTCGAGGAGCACGGGCATGCGATCTGGAAACTTCTTGCCGGCCTGCATGTAGGGGTAGTCGAAGCGAATGACGGGGCCATACCGCTCGAGGCGCCGCGCCCACGTCTCCATCCAGGGGTGGCTGCTCGACACGCCGGCGCCGTGAGCGAAGAGGAGCGCGCTCATGAGCCGGAGTCATCGGTGAGGCGGAGATGGAACAACTCTTCGATGTTGCCCTTCTTTGCTCCAGGGACGGGGGAGGGAAGGGTCGCCAAGACCTTCGCACCTTGCGCTTGGCAGCTCGCGCGAACCTCTTCGATGACCTCGGCCCGCACGTCGCGATCGTGGACGACACCGCCCCTCTCCACCCGCGCTCGGCCGGCCTCGAACTGGGGCTTCACCAGCACGACAGCCTCGCTGCCTGGGGCGCTCAGCCGCTGCATCGCTGGCAACACCTTGGTCATCGAGATGAAGGAGAGGTCGGCGACCACCAGGCTGGGAGGCTCCGGCAGGCTCTCGAGATGGCGGGCGTTGGTCCGCTCCATCACGACCACCCGTGCATCCTGGCGGAGCTTCCAGGCGAGCTGGCCATACCCGACGTCCACGGCGTAGACCCGGGCGGCGCCACGCTGCAGCAGGCAGTCGGTGAACCCACCGGTGCTGGCGCCGAGGTCCGCGCACACCAGGCCCTCCGGACTCAGGTCGAAGGCGTCGAGGCCCGCCTCGAGCTTGTCGCCCCCGCGACTCACGAAGCGTCGCTGTTCACCGCGTACCCGGATGACCACGTCGGGTCGGAGACGGGTCCCTGGCTTGTCCATGGGACGGTCATCGACCAGGATCTTGCCGGTCCGGATCAAGGCCTGGGCCTCGTGGGGGCTCGGGGCGAGGCCGCGGTCCACGATGAGCTGATCGAGGCGGGGTCGCTGTGCCACCAGCCCTCAGTGGTCTCGGTCGACGGTGTATCGGGCGAGGGCGATGAGCTTGCTCGGGTCGGGCATTCCCGCGACTGCATCCTCGGCGCGTGAGGCCAGGGCACGTGCTTGTCGCTCGGTCTCGTCTACACCGAGGAGCTTGACGTAGCTGGGCGGGCCGTCCTCCCCTGCATCTTCGTCGGCATCGAGCACATCGTCGGCCATCTGAAAGGCGAGCCCCACGGCC
>JAERSX010000979.1 GCA_016845285.1 Deltaproteobacteria bacterium
GCCATAGACGGCGCGCACCACCTCGCTCGCCCCGTCGCCGTCGAGGTCTCCGACGGCGGTGAGACCGTCGACGCCGGCGTCGCTGTAGGTGGTGTTGCCGTCGATGTCGTGCGCCACGACGCCGAAGACTGCGTCGCGCGCGTCGTCATCGGCCAGATCTGCGACGACGGCCACTGCCGCCCCCTCGGTGCCGGCCGGGATCCCACCGTCGTTCGCAGCGCTCACCAGGGTGTTTCCGGCGGCATCGAAGACCTCGTGGCCGATGATCACCTCTGCCTCACCCGACCCGTCGAGGTCGACGATGATGGGGTAGGAGGCCGTCGCCAGGCTGTCCCACTGAGGCTCCACCCCTGCGCTCATGACCACCGTCTCGTCGAGCTGCACGCAGAAGACACTGACCGCCATGCCCGACAGGCACATCTCGGGGACGCCGTCGCCCTCGAGGTCGCCGAGGGCCACACCGGCCAGGCCCGGCGGCGTGAACGTGTCGCCGTTTCCATCGATGAAGCTGTCGGCATACAGCAGCAGGCTGCCGTCGTCGCCCGACAAGACCACCAGGGCACCCGCGTCCCACTCGTACGTGTCGAAGGCCGTGAACACCACGTCGGGCACGCCGTCGCCGCTCACGTCGCCGACGACGGGCGTGACCAGCACCTCTGTGAAGTCCCCGGTGAAGTCGTCGTGTGGCCACTGCCACTCGACCACGGGGTCCATCTGCGGCTCCAGCGGGCAGGCCTCGGGGGTCAGGTCCGGCGCGTCGGGGGGGTCGGTGGGACAGTCGGACTCTGGCTCGCCGGTGTCGTCGGAGCAGCAGCAGCCCGTGTCGGTCCCGTAGAAGTACGAGTTGTAGGTCGGGTAGCAGCCGGTGAGGGGCGCGAGGAGGACGAGGAGGGTGCGGGAAGTGCTCATGGACGCACCATGCCTGAGGCCCCGGCCCTGCGCACTTAAGCGCGCCTTACATTCCGCCGGCTCGCCCTAGGGCGCCGACCAGAAGCTCGCCGAGCGACGGTGGACCGAGCGGATCGTGGCCCGCTCGCCGAAGTTGGGATCGACCTGACCCACGCCACCCTCGCGGCTCACCGACAGGTTCGCGGTGCAGGTGTCTCCGCCCACGAGGGTTCCCGCAGCGAGCTCGAACCAGCCGATGTAGGACAGGTCCTCGAGTTGGACCGCACCGAAGCGGTCGCCCAGCACCTGGAGTTCCATGGAGCGGGCGGTGGGCGCGGGTAGGAAACATGCAGCACCCTGCCGGAGGAGCGCATGGCGGGTCGTTGTCGCTGCTGGGGATGGCCTCGGTGGGGTCACTCACGGGTCTTGGAGGCCTGTACTGGAACGCTTCGAGAGGCCCCAGCGCGTTCCCCGCCCACGCCCAGCGTCGCCGGGGCCATGACGACGGTTCGCAGCCGCATGCGCTGGTCGCAGCGCGGGCATGCCCACGAGTCGACCTGCTCCACAGCGGCTCGAGGCTCGCCACAGCAACCAGGCCCATGGCACCCACCGGGACGTGGCGGACGGGTTCTTGGCGAGCCGGCCCGCGGGGACCAGTCTGGGCCTTGCTCGGCTCCTCCTCGTAGCTACTGCCGTCGGGACGCTCCTCGAGTCTCGGCTTCGACAGGGGCGGCCGCGCGATGTACCGGCACAGCCGTTCCAGACCACGTCTGTCCTTCGCGCCGATGACCACGCCTGCGTGCAGGCCGTAGCCGTCGCAATTCGCTCACTCTGGTGGCAACCGGTATCAGTCCTCGCGCAGCCGCCGCAGCTTGCGCCTCTCGACCACGTAGGTCCTCGAAATGTCGTCCCAGATGGTGCGCCGGCCGGCGAGGCTCGGCAGCGAGCCCGCAATGGCCCAGGGACCGCACATGATCGTGGTCGTCGCCCATATGCAGCCCCACTCCGCGGCGATGCGGCCCAGCTTGGCCCTCGTCGTGGCCGGCGTGCCGTCCTCCCGGACCGTCCGCAGCCCGACGATCAGGCGCGACAGGGTCTCCCCCCGGAGCCAGACCAGCAGGAGGTTGGCCACCCCCCACGCGGCCCACAGCCCGATCATGCCCACCAACCACATGAAGGGCTGGTCGCTGTCGCTCGGCCAGAGCACCCTGCCGAGCTTCCCTCCAACCAGGGTCAGGACCACGGGCGCGCCATAGCTGATGGTGCCCGCTGCAGCGCGCAGTGGCGCCCCCGCCTGCGCCAGCAGCACGTTGGGGTCGGGCCCCGGGCCTACGCCCACCGCGATCCCGCTCTCCCGCCAGGTGAGGATGCGGCTGTCGACCACCCAGGTGCTGGCCATGTGGTCGTGGATGGTGCGGCGGTCCTTCAAGAAGACCAGCAGGCAGTCGGCGATCTGCAGGAGGCTGATCACGGCGAGCAGGTACTCGGCGCACACCCGCCAGGCGACGCGGCCGACGCTGGCGTTGTGCCCGTCGGCGGTCACGATGTAGGTGCCCACGACCAGCTTTCCGACGGTCTGCCCGCTCTGGTGGACCAGGCGCATGTTGAGCGCGACGTACAGCACGCCCCCCAGGATCGAGCCGAGGAACCATGAGAGGAACC
>JAERSX010000980.1 GCA_016845285.1 Deltaproteobacteria bacterium
CCCCCGCTACGTGGTGTGGGAGCTCACGCTCAAGTGCGACCTCGCGTGTCGTCACTGCGGCAGCCGCGCAGGCAAGGCCCGGGCCCGTGAGCTCGACCTGGCCGAAGCCCGCGACGTGGCCCGCCAGCTCGGCGAGATGGGCACCTACGAGGTCACCTTCATCGGCGGCGAGGCCTACCTCCACCCCCAGTGGGAGGGCATCATCCGGGCCGTGGCCGACGAGGGCATCCGGTGTGCGCTCACCACGGGCGCCCGCGCCCTCGACCGCGACCTCGCTCAGCGCGCAGCCGACGCCGGCGTGCACGCCGTCAGCATCAGCGTGGACGGCCTGGAGTCGACCCACGATCACCTGCGCGCCGTGCCCGGCAGCTACCGGGCGTGCCTGCGGGGCCTGGAGGCCATCGCTGCGGTGGGCCTCTCCCGCTACGCCAACACCCAGGTCAACCGCCTGAACCTCCCCGAGCTCGAGGAGCTGGCCGAGGTGCTCCTCGACCACGGCATCGCCGCCTGGCAGGTGCAGCTCACGGGCCCCATGGGCCGCGGCGCCGACCGTCCCGACTGGCTGCTCCAGCCCTACGAGATGCTGGACCTGGTGCCCCGGCTCGCCGCCATCGCCACCCACGCACGCACCCGGGGCTGCTGGCTCCAGGCCGCCAACAACCTCGGCTACTTCGGTCCCCACGAAGGCTTGCTGCGGGCCCGCCCCTGGGGCGGCTGCGCGGCCGGCATGTACACCCTCGGCATCGAGTCGAACGGCGATGTCAAGGGCTGTCCGTCGCTCCCGAGCGGCCCGTATGTAGGCGGAAACCTCCGCGACAAGCCCCTGTCCGAGATCTGGGAGCACGCCGCCGAGCTCCGCTTCACCCGCGACAGACATCCCGACGATGGCGAGCTCTGGGGCTACTGCGGCCGCTGCTACTACAAGGACATCTGCCGTGGCGGCTGTTCCTGGACGAGCCACACCCTGCTCGGACGCCGCGGCAACATGCCCTGGTGCCATCACAGGGCCATGGAGCTCGCTGCCGAGGGCAAGCGGGAGCGACTGGAGAAGATCGAGGACGCTCCCGGCACCCCCTTCGACTTCGGTCGCTACGCGCTGATCGAGGAGCCACTCCCAAGCTGATGCACGCGGGAGATCTGATGGTGGCCCCGCTCTGCGACACAGGCCCGCACCCCGACGGCAGAGCGATCAGCCTCTCCCGTTTTCGGGTTCGGAATCCCGATGCAGAGAGCCAACCTTTCGAACCTGTGGGTTGGGCCGTCTTCGTGGTCTTGGCCCATGCCCACGCCTTCGGCTACCTGGCCACGTATTGAGTGATGCCGCTCCGCGGCCTCGAGCCCCTCCCACAGAGACCAGACCTCGCGTCCGTCGAGGCCCTCGGGCCTTGGGGCGTCCAGCTCCCCGCAACCTGCTCGCGCTGGAGCGGAGCCCCAGCTCGGCACGACGACAGCGGGTCAGGTTCTGTCGGGAGCCGCTAGCCGCCCGACCCCGTGTCCGCGCAGTCCTCGTCTTCCCCGTCGATCTTGTCATCGCAGTCGTTGTCGATGGTGTCGGCGCAGTCTTCGATGGCGTCGGGGTTGACGTTCTCGTCGGCGTCGTCGCAGTCCACGTCGCTGTTCCACCCGTCGCCGTCGAGATCGATCGTCGAGGTGTCGCCGGTGTCGTCCAGCTCCCAGCCAGGGCTGCCGTAGCAGGCGGCCAGCACCAGGGGCGTCATGACTCCCATGAAGACCTTGGCTGCACCGCGCAGGGGCGGCGCCGCGCAGAACGGGCAGGCAGACTCTTCACTCAGGTAGGGGCGCTTGCAGCGTCCGCAGCTCACGAATTGGGCGCGCATCTCATCTCCATCGTCCGAGTCACCAAGGTAGCACTAAGGCGAGCGGTCTAGCTGGATGAGCCACTGGGATCGATGAGGGTCACGTCCCGCTTCGGGAAGGGGATCTCGATGCCCGCCTTGGCGAACTCGCGCACGATGGCGCGATTGACGGCGTCCTGGATGGGGTACCGGGTCTCGGGCCGTGTGATCCAGAAGAGCAGGACGAAGTCGAGGCTCGAGTCCCCGAAGCCGCGCAGATGGACCGTCGGCACGGCCGTCGGCACGTCCGTGATGACACCGCTGGTCTCCCGGGCGATCCGCACCAGGATGTCAGCGACCTCGTCGGGATCGGAGTCGTAGCCGACACCCACCGTGACCGCGATGCGCCTCCTCACCGAGGGGCCCCCCGTCCAGTTCACGATGCTCGCGCTGGCCATGGTGCTGTTGGGCACGGTGATCTCGACAGCGTCCTCGGTGAGGATGCGGGTGGAGCGGAAGCCGATGTCGGTGACGCGGCCGCAGCGCCCATCTCCCAGCTCGATGAAGTCGCCTTGCTGGTAGGGGCTGTCCAAGGCCACCGACATGCCAGCGAAGAGGTTGGCCAGGGAGTCCTGTGCCGCCAAGCCCACCACCACGCCCACGATGCCGGCGCTGGCGAGCCAAGCCGTGAGGTCTACGCCCCACGCCAGCAGCAGACCATAGGCGCCCAGGGCCACCATCAAGGCCTTCACACCCAGGTCGAGGACCGGCTGGACCCGAGAGTGGATGACGGAGTCGCCCGTACCCACCTGGGAGACCAGATCGAGGACCTGGCCGGAGAGACGCAGCCCCGCCGTGGCCCAGACGATGACGGCCACCGACTGCAGCAGCGACGCCAGGATGTTGCGGGGCGTGCCCGGCGACATGACGATGGACTGGGCCGCCCAGATGCCGATGAGCAACACCGACAGCGACAGGGGGCGCCCCAACGCGCTCACGAAGATGTCGTCGAACTCGGAGCGAGACCTGCCCGCCAGCTCGCGCAAGGTCCGCATGAAGAGGCGACGTACCAGCGAGGCGGAGAGACCAGCCGCCGCGAGAATCGCCGCCGCTACCACCCAGGCCGGCGGCGCCGTCAACCACTCAACCATGACCGAGATCCATCAGGGCCAGCTCGGCGGCAGCCTGCACCGCCGCATCTCCGTCGTGGCACCGGGGCTTGACCAGGTAGGCCGCCACGGCACCCTTGCCGGCCTGGGTCGCGGCGTCGACGACGGCCCGCAGGGCGCAGATCCGCACCTGCGACGACCGGTCGGACATGAGCGCCCCCACCGTCTTGATGGAGCCCGCAGGGTTGAGCTTGGCCAGCGCCAGGGCCGCCAGGCAGCGCACTCCGGTGTCGGGGTCGGAGAGCAGCGAGCGCACCGCAGCCTCGTAGCCGTCGCGGGGATCGATACAGAGAAACACGCAGATGCCTCGACCCATGGCGGCATCTTCACCGGGCCCGTGCTGGGTGAGCAACCTGTGGAGCCGGTTGGAAGGCACCCGAGAAAGCCCGTTCATCACATCGCGCCGGTGGTCGGGGGAGACCGAGCCCAGCAGGCAGAGG
>JAERSX010000981.1 GCA_016845285.1 Deltaproteobacteria bacterium
GTCGAGAACACCCTGAAGCCCGACCTCTTCGCCAAGGTCGCCGACGACGAGTACGAGCTGAGCTGGTTCATCGAGATCGACTGCGGCACCGAGTCCCGGCCGACGATCCAGCGCAAGTGCCACGCCTACGCCGACTACCGACGGACCGGTACCGAACAAGAACGCCACGGCGTCTTCCCGCTGGTCCTGTGGATCGCTCCCGACGAGCGACGACAGACGCAGCTGGAGCAGGCCATCGACGGCGACCGCCGGATCGATCCCGACCTCTTCGTCGTCACAACTTCGAACACGGCGACCGAGGTCGTCACCGACACGGATCGCCAGCCATGACCGTCACAGCCCCCGAGCAAGATGGTTACCAGTTCTCTCGCCGCCCGAGACGCCGACAGGAAGGAGGGCAGCCACCAACACCAAACGTAAACAGGAGACCCCAACCCATGGAAGGAACCCATGAACAACACGAACACCTGAACCACGACCCCCGCATCTACGCCGCCTCGCTCGCCGACTACAACAACGGCAACCTGCACGGCCGCTGGATCGACGCCAACCAGGACCCCAACGACATACACGCCGAGATCGGCGACATGCTCGATACCTCGAAGATCCCCGGCGCCGAAGAGTGGGCCATCCACGACTACGAGGGCTTCGGCAGCTTCCGCCTCTCCGAGTACGAGAGCATCGACACGGTCGCCCGTATCGCCCAGGGCATCGCCGAACACGGCACCGTCTTCACTCACTGGGTCGATCACGTCGGTACGACCGACACCGACTCCCTCGACCACTTCGACGAGCACTACCTCGGCACCTGGGACAACCTCAGCGACTACGCCGAACAGCTACTCGATGACCTCGGCGTCGACCTCGACCATCTCGTCCCCGGCTGGCTGAGCCCATACGTCAGCATCGATTACGAGCAGCTCGGCAACGACATCGCATCCGACCTCTACGTGTCTGAGCACGGCTCTGAGACCCACCTCTTCCAACCGTGAATCCGTCCCGCGTTGTGAATTCCACACTGCGCAAACGCAGCAGATCGTGTTACGATAGAAGCACTGTAAGCAGGAGACCCCGCATGGAGCCTGAGCAAGCCAAACGGCTCGGCACGTACCTGAGGGAAGCACGCCAGGCGAAGGGCCTATCCGCCCGCCAGCTCGGCGACCTCACCGACATCAACGACGCCACCATCGTCCGCTTCGAGAACGGCAGCTTCACCGCACCCGCACCCGACAAGCTGGCCCGCATCGCCGAAGCACTCGACCTCCCGATCGCCGATGTGTTCGCACTCGCCGAGTACGCCTCGCCGAGCGAACTGCCCAACTTCACGCCCTACCTGCGCACCAAGTACCGGGACCTGCCCGACGACGCCGTCGAACAGATCGAGAAGTACGTCGCCCGCCTCGCCAAGAAGCACGGCGTGACCCTCGAAGGTCCCGCTCCAGGCGAAGACGAAAGCCCATGAACTAACTCAACGAAAGGAGGAGCCACATGCCAACGTCGAACATCAACATCAACCACCGAGGCACGCTGGCCCTCCTGCGCGGCCTCGTTCCGCACCGAACGGTGAACAAGCGTGAAGCTCTTCAGGTAGCCGAACTGCAGGCCGCCCGTCTGCGGCAACACCTCGGCATCGACGAAGCCCGCTTCCCGACCGAAGCACTCGACCTGCCTCGCATCCGAGTCGAGTACGACGCCGACCTGCCCAGCAGCGGCATGACCTTCTGGAACGGCTCGACCTGGGTCATCGTGCTCAACGCCACCGAGGCGCCGACCCGTCAACGCTTCAGCCTGGTGCACGAGTTCAAGCACATCGTCGACCATACCACGCAACACCGGCTCTACGGCGCCGGCGCCCGACGAAACGATCCCGCAGCCGAACGAGCAGCTGATTACTTCGCCGCATGCGTCCTCATGCCCAAGCTCTACGTGAAGCGTCACTGGGGCCAAGGGCCTCGGACCCTGACATCGATGGCCAAGACGTTCGGTGTCTCACCAGCAGCGATGAAGTACCGGCTCGACCAGCTCGGCCTCATCGACGAACCCGAGCGCTGCCGCTGGAGCCGCCACGCCTACCGGCGAGTCCTGCCACGAACCTTGGAGCTGGCCGCATGAGCGAGCAACCGACCGCCGTCATCTACCTCCGGGTGTCCACGAAGGAACAGGCCGAACGAGGTGGCGACGGCGAGGGCTTCTCCATCCCGGCACAGCGTGAAGCCTGCCGGAGAAAGGCAGAGGCCCTCGGAGCAGTCGTCATCGAGGAGTTTGTGGACCGAGGTGAGAGCGCACGCTCCAGCGCCCGACCTGAACTCCAGAGGATGCTCGGCCACCTCATCGAGGAACCGGCCACCTACGTGATCGTCCACAAGATCGACCGGCTCGCCCGCAACCGAGCCGACGACGTCGAGATCAACCTCGTCATCCAGAAGGCCGGCGCCACCCTCGTGAGCTGCACCGAGAGCATCGACGAGACGCCGAGCGGCATTCTGCTGCACGGAATCATGAGTTCGATCGCCGAGTTCTACTCGGCCAACCTCGCCAACGAGGTCAAGAAGGGCTCGCTCCAGAAGGCCAAGACTGGTGGCACCGTCGGCAAGGCCCCGACTGGCTACCTCAACGTCCGCAAGATCGAGAACGGCCGAGAGGTCCGCACCGTGGAGATCGACCCGGTGCGAGGCCCACTCATGAAGTACGCCTTCGAGCGCTACGCCGAGGGTGGCATCAACCTCCGTGACCTCCTGGCCGAGCTGACCGAACGAGGGCTCGACACCACCCCCGGCCCGAAGACGCCGAGCAAACCGTTGCGCCTGTCGCACTTCCACCGCCTGCTGACGCACCCTTATTACAAGGGTCTCGTCCGCTACAAGGGCATCACGTATCCCGGCAACCACGAAGCGCTCGTGTCCGAGGCCACCTGGGAGAAGGTCCAGGAGACGCTCCAGGCCAAGGGCCGAGCTGGCGAGAAGCAGCGCAAGCACCCGCACTACCTCAAAGGCACCGTGTACTGCGGCGACTGCGGATCCCGGCTACTCGTGTCCAACAACCGGGGACGGCGAGGCAAGGTCTACCCGTACTTCATCTGTCTCGGCCGTCAGCAGAAGCGCACCGAGTGCTCTCATCGTGCCGTCCTGATCGAGACCATCGAGCAACAGGTGGAGGACCACTACGAGACGGTCCAGCCCTCCGCCGAGC
>JAERSX010000982.1 GCA_016845285.1 Deltaproteobacteria bacterium
GGTGGACCTTCATGGACTCGACGAGCAGGCGCTCGGGGAGGCTCAGCAAGGCTTGGTCGAACTCGGCGGCGATGGTGACGGGCCACTCGACCAGGTTCTGGACCTCGTCGAGGAGCTCGTCCTGGTCGACCACCTCGGCGCCTGCGGCGACTTCGGTGAGTTGAGCGGTGATGGTGGCTCGCCGCGTGGGTCGGTCGGGCTCGACCCGCTGGGCGCGCAGGCCCGACAGCCAGTCGGCGCTGCCCGTCACCGTGATCTCTTCGGAGAAGAGGCGGTGTCCGGTGGTCTGCGCGCTGGTGCTGACCCCGGCCACCTCGGCCTCGAGGAGCGCGCCGTCGAGGAGCGCGATGACGCCGTGGATGGGTCGTGCCCAGCGCTCGGTGCGGTCGGCCCAGCCCATGGTCTTGGAGAAGTGGATGCTCAGGATGGCGTCGACCAGGCCGGCGCGCACGATGTCGGCGGTCTGCTCTCCGCCGGTTCGGACCCGTGCGGCGATGACCCGACCCTTGGGGCCGTCCACGATCTCGAGGTCTTCGACGGCCACGCCACGACCGCGGGCGAAGCCCTGTGCAGCCTTGGTGGGCTGGCCATCCCGGAAGGCGGCGCGTTCGGGGGGACCGGTGACCAATTTCTCTTCGACGGGCTTTCCGTCAGCGACATCGGCGATGGAGACCGCCACACGGCGGGGGCCAGCCCAGGTGCGGACCTCCCCATGGACGATGCCCTTGAGCAACTTGACCACGTTGCGGGCAAGGCCTTCGGCGGCGGGAGCCACGAAGCGCGCGGGCAGTTCCTCGGTACGGATGGCGATGAAGAGCTCGCTCATGACGCACCCCCGACCGCAGCCTCTTCTGGGTCCGGCTTGTCCCGGTAGTCGCCCATCCAGCTCTTGGCGCAGAGCACCGCCAGGGTGCGGACGCGGCCGATGAAGCGCGCGCGCTCGGTGACGCTGATGGCCCCGCGTGCATCGAGCAGGTTGAACACGTGGGAGCACTGCATGCAGTAGTCGTAGGCGGGAAGGGTCAGGCCCTTGTGGGCGAGCTGCTCGGCCTCCTTGTAGGCGGCCTCGAAGGCGGCGTGCAGCATGGCGGCATCGCTGTGCTCGAAGTTGTACTTCGACTGTTCCACCTCGTTCTGGTGGTAGACGTCGCGGTAGCTGATGCCCTCGACCCACTGCAGGTCGTAGGCGCTGTCCACGCCCTGGATGTACATGGCCAGGCGCTCCAGGCCGTACGTCAGCTCGCAGGGGATGGGGTTGAGCTCGTAGCCCCCCACCTGCTGGAAGTAGGTGTACTGGGTGACCTCCATGCCATCGAGCCAGACCTCCCAGCCGAGGCCCCAGGCTCCGAGAGTGGGCGACTCCCAGTTGTCTTCGACAAAGCGCAGGTCGTGGCGCTTCAGATCGAGGCCGATGGCTTCGAGAGAGCCGATGTAGCGTTCCTGGATGTCCACCGGGTGCGGCTTCATGAGCACCTGGAACTGGTAGTAGTGGCCCAGGCGGTTGGGGTTGTCACCGTAGCGCGCATCTCCGGGGCGCCGGCAGGGCTGCACGTAGGCTGCCCGCCATGGCTTGGGGCCCATCGACCGGAGGAAGGTGGCCCAGTGAAAGGTGCCCGCTCCCATCATCGTGTCGAAGGGCTGGAGGATGGCGCAGCCCTGTTGGCCCCAGTAGCGCTGGAGCTCGAGGATCAGATCCTGGAAGTACATCGGCAGCCTCCCGCCTTTTGGGGGGGGCGCTGTATTTCACCCTCGCGCGTTGGCCACCAGGGGATCGCGCCAGACCTTCATTGCCCAGATGGCCACGGGTAGTCCACCGAGACAGCAGATCGGGGTGAACGCCGCGTAGATCATGCTCAGGTAGACCAGGATCGAGCCCTCACCACGCCGATACTTGTTGGCGCCCAGCATGGCCCCTCCGCCGATGGCGAGCAGCGCCATGCCCAGCACGATGCTGAAGAAGGTCGCACCCACTCGATCTGTGCTGAAGAGCCCCACGGTGACCATGGCGTTGGCGACCCAGAAGAGACCTTGCATCAGGCCGAGGCTGCTGGTGACGACCAGACCCCAGCCTGGGGCGTTCACCTTGGCCAGAGCCTGTGCCGAGCCGAAGTCCTCGCCGCCAGTGGCTGCGATGGCGGCCTGCGCTGCAGCCGACAGGAAGGTGGGGTCGCCGCCGCCCGAGCCCGTGGTGACCATGCCGGCGTGGAAGCCCGGTCGGGGAGCGGGGGCCGAGGGCAGTGCCTGCATCCACCACCCTTCCTCGGGGCCGCGGTCGATGCGCAGGTTGCGTCGGAGGCGGTCGCCGATGAAGTGGCTCAGGCCGCGCGAGCAGGGGTGCCCCTCGAATTCGGGCATGCCGGCTCTCTGGGCCCATGTGAGCTCCCCACCTCCGAAGCGCCAGTCCACGAAGCTGGGCACGTACTCGGTGACCGACTGGTGGATGTATCCGGCAGTCCAGGACGGGTTGGCGGGATCGTAGGCGAATTCCTGGAGGAAATTGGCCTCTGCACAGCGGACCACGAACTGCTTTCCGCCGCCGTCGGCCTCGCTGAGCTTGACCACGAAGACGTAGATGCCGTCCTCGACCATGTGGCGCCCGCCCGAGATGGCTGGCACCTCGAGCACCACGCTGGCTACGCCGTCATCGTCGGGGAAGCGGGAGAGGTTGAGGCCCCCGGGGGCGCCCTGTGGGATGTGCCCACCCATGGCGGAGGTGTCGGGCCATCCGTAGTCGATGAGACCACGGATCAGCCAGGCATGGGCTTCGTCGAAGGTGGCGAATGCAGCGGGCATGGATGCGGAGTCCTAACGCACCGAACCCCCGAGCCACGGGGACTCGGGGGCTCAGCCTGGAGCTGACCGAACCCGGTCTGAGCTGCATGGCAGCCCAGATGGCGGGTCGATCGCCAGGCATTGAAAGGCGTGCCGTGAGTACGGCACGTCCGAATACCTGCGGCCTTCAGTCCTTGAAGATCGCGTTCAGGAAGCTGAGGCCGTTCTCGTTCTCACCGATGGCCTGACCACTCTGGAGCTTCTGCGCCATGAGGTAGCCGTCGTATGCGGTGATCCAGGCGATCAGGTAGCCGAAGCCGCAGGTGATTGTGCCAATCACGACCCAGGCAATCCAGCTGATGATGGCCTTCTTCTTCTGGCCCATCAGGAAGTAGCCGAGACCGCCGGCGAAGATCAGGTTGCAAATCGCGATGACGATTGGGTTGGTATCTGGCTTCTGAATCATCTCACCCGTGTCGGTCCTCTTTTTCTTGGCGCCGTAGCGTGGATGGCTTTTGGCG
>JAERSX010000983.1 GCA_016845285.1 Deltaproteobacteria bacterium
GCGTCGACGATGACGGAGATGGCCGGGCCGACTGTCAGGACGACGAGTGTTGGGGCTTCCGCGCCTGCGTGGGTGTCGAGCTCTCACGTGGTCCGGCCACCATGTCCTTCAGCCAGTTCTACGACGGCCTGGGCTGGAGCACCTGGAACGTGGAGGTCGGGTCGGTCTCGGGGATGCTGACGGTGTCCTCGGGATCATTCGGGAGCCCGGCGGTCTGCAGCTGGTCCTTCACCGGTGCGCACGGGTTCATCCTGCCCATGTCATGGGGCCACGCCACCCTGAACCTGACCCGCCAGGGCTTCGCCATCACCCCGGGCTGTGGCTGGTCCACCTCGGGCTTCCTGCCGGAGGCAGAGCTGTGGAGCTCCTGGTTGCGGCTGCCCCTCATCGCCAGGGCGTGGACCTACCATCCCGGGATGAGCTCCTTCAGCGAGGGCTACACGGGGTGGTACGCGGGGACGCGCACGGCCTCGGGAACGAACGCGTACTCCTACCCGACGCGCACATACGCCGTGTCTTCGGTGGGCCCCTTCTTGTTGCGCTGACTGCTGAGGTGCGGTGGCCCGAGCCGCCCGGATCCACAGGGGGCCCATCGGCCAGCCAACAGCGAGGTCTGCTCGGTCCTCCAAGCCTCCCCGGCGCTGCCTCCATCCACCCCGACTGGTCCGGCAGGCACATGCCTGGCGCGGCGCCGGCTATTGTGGCCGGGTCTCCATGAGCAGCCCTCCCCACCACGAGAACGATGATGCTCGCGAGGGGGCGGTCCCTGCACGCCGGCCACCGGGTCGTCCGGGCCTCCTGGGCAGACTCGTGCTTGGCCTGGCGGGCGCGGCACTCGTGCTCCTCACCGTCGAGCTGGGCCTCCGGGCCTGGCTCGGAAGTCCGGATGAAGGACCCGAGATCTACGAGGTCCTTGGCGATCTCGAGTCATACTGGACGCGAGATGGGGACTGGCTGTTGCCTGGGTGGGACGGGCCTGGCGACCAGGCCTTGTCCCCGATTCCGTGCCAGCCGGACGAGCCACAGATCCTCGTGCTCGGTGGAAGCTCCGTGCGTGGGGGCACCCTGGGCGTTCCACCCCGTGCGGAGTTCCCGGGCGTACTCCGCGAGGAGCTCGAGCTCCCGGTGCGTAACCTGGGCTTCCCGGGCTTCGAGTCTTCCGAACTGACCCAGATCCTCGAGGAATTCGGCGACTGTCGGGCGGACGTGGTCATCGTGTACGCAGGCCACAACGATCTGGGCAACCTCCACTTCAAGCGCGCATACGGCAACCGGTCCGCGAAGACCCGGCTCAAGACCCAGACCTTCTTGGAGCAGTTCCAGATCTACGTGCAGCTCTCCCAGGTCCTGAGCCCCCTGCAGGAGGGGGCCATGGCTTCAGGCGAGCCCCCCCCCGAGCGTGCGCTTGCCGGAAAGGGCGGCAAGGTCGGAAAGGCTGGTCGGGGCCGAAAGGGTGGCAAGAAGGGAGGTGTCGAGGGAGAGCGCACCTTCACAGCCCACCCTTCCATCACCGACACCCAGCGGGCCAAGATCTTGGCCCGCTTCCGGGCCCAGGTGGACCGCATCGTGGCGCTGGCCGCCGCCCACGACCGCCAGCTCCTCTTGGTGGGCGCTGTGCATCGCTTCACCGACGTGCCGCCCACCGACGACTGCGACACTCCACCCTGCGCCGCAGCGCTGCACGCGGAGGGAAGCGGGCTCATGGGCGAGGATCCTGTTCGTGCCGCTGAGCTGCTGGTCGAGGCCTGGGATGCCGAGGCCCACATTCCGCGGGCCACCAGCGATCTGCGTCAGGCCTTCATCGACGCCGCTGAGACCGCCGATCACGTCGTATACATCGACGCCATGACAGAGCTTCCCCTCGAGGCCGGCGTGCCCGTCCCGGCCGACAGGCTGTTCAGCGATGGCTTGCACTTCTCACGGGCGGGCCACCGTGAGCTGGCCATGTTGCTGGCGCCCATCGTGCGGGAACGTCTCGCGGTGGAAGAGTAGGTCTGTTGCGCTGAGCATCATGGGGCGACTCCCACCCGCTCGTGACGACCGATCTCCACGGAGGGGGCTTCAGCCCGTGTCTTCGACGCGCTCGGCAGGTGCCATGCGTTCGAGGAAGCGGTGCACTTCGTCGGGCGGGAAGACGGCCAGGTAGCACACCATCATGGTGAGGCTGAAGGTGCCCACGGGCAGCAGCCAGTAGATGGCGAGGTGGAAGAGGATGCCCAACAGCACAGCGCGAAGGCGCCATCGCGGGACCCAGATCCCAAGGGCGATGGCGGGCTCCACCACCACGGCCGTCCAGGCCATGACCAGACAGAGGGTCGCCCAGCCGGGCACGGTGACCGGGTCGGAGCCCACGAAGAGCAGCTGCAGGGAGTGCTGCATTCGCTCACCCGACAGAAAGCTCCACTTCAGCTTGGTCAGGGTGCCGAAGAGGTAGATGACGCTGAGCATGACGGTCATGAGGTGCAGGCCGAGGATCCGGCCCCGCTCGGGTGGGGCGGCGCCACGTCGCAGTGCCAGCCAGCGGTCGACGGACCAGGAGCGCCCGCAGGGCGTGGCCACCAGAAAGCAGATGCCCATGATGAGGACGTGTACGTGGTGGTGCACGTAGGGCTCGTGGTCGGTGGCGAAGCCCAGGTAGTAGCGGAAGCCGAGCAGGACGGCCCCGAGCAGCACGGCCGAGGCGCGGGTGTAGAAGCCCACGAAGAGGCCCAAGGAGCTGAGGTAGAAGAGCGAGCCCAGGACCAGCCAGTCGGGCTCGTGGACGTGCTTGTAGGGCAGCAATTCCTTCGCGAAGCGCGTCCAGCACAGGGCCACGAGACCCATGCGGAGGAGCGCCGACGACCGCGAGGAGCCCACGGCGTGGAAGAAGTGCTCGGCGGTGGTGCGCAGGCTCACGGGCGCCCCGTCGCGAGAAGTTGGTAGGGATAGGTGACCTCGCGGCCCTCCGCGGCCTCTTCCAGCGGTGACTGGCAGAGGTTCACCGAGCCCTTGGTCACCTGAAGCCAGCCCCTCTGGGTGGCGCACCGTGTGCGCACCCGCAGGTCCGAGATGTCGTCGTGGCGCCGGCAGATGGTCCCGCCCTGCCTGTAGACGGCCTCGAAGCCCACCAGGCGACGCACGCTGGAGCCCGCCTGGGCAGGGTCGGCGATGCCCAGCGCATCGAGGCGATCGAGGACCTCACCGCTCTGGGGCAGGAAGTACTCCGCTGTGCACAGGTTGATGCCGTGGCCGTAGAACATTCGCCAGCGAGGGAGCGGGCTCCAGCGCAGGCCCACGCCCTGGTAGAGCAGGGGGGGCACCACCAGGTACACCAGGGCCGCTACGCCGAAGAGGACGCGGAGGGTACGGGTAGGGTCGGGTGTCGCAGGCACGGACGAAGCATAGGCGGCGCGATGGGCTCGACGGTCGCGGTGGCTTCAGCCGGGCTCGGTCGAGCTGTGTGGGCCTGGCTTCAGTCGAGGGTGTCCATCACGAAGGACCACGCGGAGGCCTGATGGTCAGCGTCGTAGGCGTGGCTGCCCCCCGAGGCGGTCCACAGGTCCACGGGCCAGCCTGCTGCCGAGAGTTCGGCCTCGGCTTGCTCGGCGTAGGCGTAGGGCACCACGGAGTCGTCGGTGCCGTGGCCGATGGCCACGGGGATGGAGCCCTGGGTGCCGTCTGGCCAGACACCGTAGCTCTCGGCGTAGGACATGGCGCCGGCGTAGACGATCAGCCCGCCGAAGGTGTCGCTGTTGGCCAGGCCGATGACGTAGCCCCAGTGGGCTCCGGCGGAGTAGCCGTGCAGGACGCGCCGCTCCGTGTCGATGTTCCAGAGCGTGTCGACCTCGTCGACGAGGGCTGACAGGCCCTCGACGTCGCTGTTGAAGTTCCACCCGTTGCCGCTCTGGGAGCCCTGGCCGATGACGATGAAGCACTCGGTGTCGGCAAGAGATGTCCACTGAGCGACCATGCCTGAGCCCGTGCCGCCAGCTCCGTGCTGGCTGAACACCACGGGCACAGGCACGTCGCTCACCACGCAGGCGGGCACGTGGTACGCGTAGGTCACCGAGCCTGTCGTGGCGCTGCCGGTCCCCACGGGGCCGCCCGAGCCGCCTGAGCCCGTCGAGGGCTCGCCGGTGTCGTCGCTGCCGCTGTCGCTGCCCGTTTCTCCCCCGTCGCCGCCGTCGCCGCCGTCGTCGCCGCTGTCGCCGTCGCCGGTCCCTGCGTCTCCTCCGGCCGCCCCACCGTCGCTGCCGCCTCCCTCGTCGTCGCCCGTGTCGTCGCGGAGATCTGGCCACTGATCCCGGGGCAGGGGCCCGTCGTCGTCGGGGCCCGAGGCGGTGCACGCGGCCAGCAGGAGGCAGGAGAGGATCCGCATCCCCGCAGTGTACGTCGCCCGTCGTGCTCGGAGTGCATGTCGGCACTGGTCGGGTGGCCGCTTGAGAGCACGGCGCGGTCCGGGAGATTGGACAAGTCGTGAGACTATGGATATCTACTCATGAGTAGATAAATTGAGTACCGAAACAGGAGTGGTAGTCATGCGCCAAGACCCCGACCAGATCACGATCCGGCTCCCTCTCACCCTCCTGACCGGCCTGGTGGCCCTGGTCGCTGTCGGCTGCCAGGTTGACGAGAGCGAGCCGAAGAATGAATACGAGTCAGCCGACGACATCCCCACGCCGAGTGACGATGTCGGGTCGGACGACGGCGACGATGGTGAGGACGACGACGACGGAAGTGGAGACAACGACGACGGCAACGGCAGCGGCGACGGCAGCGGCAGCGGCAGCGGTGACGACCTCGACGACACGGGCATGGTCGACACCGGAACGGACGAGACCGGGCCCGTCACCTACTCGTACAACGATGATGACAGCCTGATCTATGTGCAGATCTGGAAGGACGAGGATGCCTGGGGCTCCGACCTGGCGCACAACCATGTCATCCGCGGTGACCTGTGGGACGGCGAAGTCGAGCTCGACACCGACGATCTGTCCGACTGCCGCTTCGACTTCACCGTGCCCGTGAGCGAGCTCGCCGTCGATGAAGACTCCATGCGCGAGTATGTCGGCTACAGCGACACCATCAGCACTTCCGACCGCAAGGAGATTCGCGAGCACATGCTGGACTCGAACCAGCTCGACGGCGACAATTTCGCGAGCATTCGCTTCGAAGCTGACGACTGCTCGGGCTCCGGTGGTGACAGCGGCAGCATCAGTGTCTCTGGAAAGTGGACCATCAGAGGAGTGACCCACTCGGAGACCGAGACGCTGTCCTACCAGGTCCACGACGACAAGCTGTACCTGCAGGGCACCTATGACCTCTCCCACGGCGACTTCGGGATGGACCCGTACGAAGCCTTCGGTGGGCTCGTGGCCAATGAGGAGGAGTTCCGCATCACCATCGATGTGGTCGGCCATCCCAACTAGCCTCGTACGTGTCTCCAAACGGTTGACGAGACGCCTGCCCCCGCCAGGGGCGGAGCGTCAGCGTCTCCTCGCAGGACACTCTCGCGCTATCGCTGGTCGAGAGTTCGTTGGTGGCGTGCGCGATACCCGCGCGCTTCCTCCTCCAGGCCCCGAGCGGTGTAGTGTCGGGCCAGGACGCTGAGGACGTAGGCCACCTCGCGGTGGTCGGGGCCGTGCGCGGCCTCGTAGCAGGTGAGGGCTCGCCGCAGGAGCGCAAGGGTCTCGGAAGCATCGGCCTGCTGGGGCACGAGGCTCGCCAGGAACATGAGGTGATTCCCGAGGATTGCGGGGCGGTCACCGCGCGCCTCGAAGCGAACGGCCTCGCGCGCGAATCGCTCCGCCTTTGTGGCATCTCCCTGCTCTCGGTGGAGGAC
>JAERSX010000984.1 GCA_016845285.1 Deltaproteobacteria bacterium
CCTCAAGCGACGGGCCCGCGACGTCGGAGCCCCCGGGGTCGTCGAGCGCCTGCTGCGCGAGGTCAGCCCCGCCGAGCGGCGCCTGCCCCCCCGCCGGGTGAGCGACGACGAACAGACCACCTGCACCACCTGCGGTCGAACTCCCGACGAGGTGTCGCACATGATCACAGGCGGCGACACCGTGATCTGCGACCGCTGCGTGGGCCGGGTCTCCACAGAACGCACGAAGCTCCGCGCCCCCGATGACGCCCACTGCCAGCTCTGCGGCCGCTCCCACTTCGAGTCCCGTGGTGTCTACCGCTTCCAGTCCGTCGACATCTGCCACCACTGCCTGCAGCTCTCGCTGGGACTGGTGGAACGAGAAGAGGTGGCCCAGTTCCTCGCCACCTGGTGAGGATCAAGACCTCGCGATCTCAGGGCTCCTCGGGCACCGCTGGTGTGCTGAGGTCCTGGCAGACGGAGCGCCGCAGGTAGTTCTCCCACTCGAATTCCGGCGAGTTGGCCGGATCGTGGCAGCCCACGCACGCCTCCATGTCGACCGTCTTCGACTCCACCGTGGCGTCGTCCGGATGGCCGCCCATGGGCCCGTGGCAGCTCTCACACTGCACCCCCTTGAAGCGACGCACGTTCGAGGGCGTCAGCTCACCGAAGCCCCCAGGCTCACCGAAGCCGGTGCTGTGGCAGCCGATGCACTCGGGATCGTCGGTGGCTCCACGGGAGAGCAGGGACTCCCAGGAACGAGCGTGATCGGTGAGCGTCCAGCGCCCGAACTCCGACCGATGGCAGCTCACGCATCTTCCAGCCGTCGCGTACCCCGCCTCGGCTTCCGGTGGCGGGCTCGCAGCGACCTCGACCGCCTTCTCCAGCGTCTCCTCCTTGAACCGAGCCACAGTGTCGGCCACGGCACCGTGAGCCACGGCCCGCCCGTCCAGATCAGGAGCCAGGGGGATCGTGCGCAGCCAGCCCAGGTTGCGGCCACGGCCCACCTCGACGAACTGGGCCTCAAGCTCGGAGAGCGCGGAGCTCTCGGTGTCTCCTTGCTCCCGGAGCGTCATACGGGTGCGCCAGTCCTGGGGCTCGGGAAGAAACGTCACCGGCACATCGGAGGTGCTGCCGAGGCGCAAGGTCAGCACCTGGAGGAAGCGGCCCCGATCGGGTGACTCGACGATGGTGACGGGCCCCACGTGTCGCGGTGGGTCGAGCTCCTCACCCCGCGTGGTCAGCATCAAGGACAGCTCCGGCACCGCAGCCGCCACAGCATCGGCCGCCTCGTCCGAGATCGACCCCACGGCCACGACGAGGTCGAGATCTGCAGGCAAGGCCGCGACGGCCGCCCGCGTGGCAGCCACCGGATCCGCCGGGGCCAGGGCCTCCAGCAAGCGAGGCGCCGACGGTCGTCCGCTCAGGCCGACCACGCCGATGCGGATCCCATCCCGCTCCACCACTTGTGTGGGTGGAAGCAGGGTCTCGGCCGTGGGGCGGGCCCAGGTCGCGCTGGCCACTGGGGGTGCCTCGGACTCCGGCAGGGCCGCGATCCCGTCGATGCCCAGCGCCAGCAGATCGGTGGGCCCCGGCACCCAGACGTCGACACCCACGTCGGCGGACAGCGACATCAACGCTGCCGCTCGCTCCTCCCGGTTCTTGCTGCGGCGGGTCGCGAGCCCCTTCAGCAACAGCTCTCCCGCATCCACCTGGATGAGGGCTCCTGTCGCCCGCAGCTCGTCGAGCACCACCTGCCGCCGAAGAAAGCCACCGTAGGGGAGGGTCGGGCATCCACACGGCTCGATCTCGCCACGAACCTCCCCCACCAGGGCGATCTGCAGCTCCCGCGCGGGCCGCTCCTCGAAGCGCTGCTGGACCAGCTCTGCTGTCACCTCTGGGAGCGGCGGAAGGGCGCCTGGATTCGGGGTTTCCAAACGGTCCGATTCGGCACATGAGTACGATGACAACGACGTTGTCAACATGATGTAGGAGAGACCAGATCTCATTGACCCTCGGCTCGGCGAAGGTCAATCATGTCACCACTGACCCACTCATGGGGAGCCAGTGCACCAGCGGGTGATGAAACCCGCCACCGCTTTCCCTCATCTTCCGGTCTGGTCCCTGGCCAGAGGAGTGTCGCGTGACCGCCCTCATCCTGCTCGGTCTTCCCGCCGCCATTGCCATTCAGCCCACCGAACACGCCCACATCGGCCTGGAGCCTCAGCGGACGTACCACACGCACATGGAGCGTCAGGCCCGCCTGAAGCGGACCCCCGCATGGCAGGACTTCAGCGCGACGGTCGATGGCACCTGGGAGGTCCGCTTCGACGAGTGGACCGGTCTGCCCTTCCGCGCGTGGGGCGCCGGCATCGACCTGGGCCCCGTCGACGAAGCCAGCCAGGTGGAGTCGGCCCTGCGCGACCTCATCGCGGCGCATCCCGGCGTCTTCGGCCTGGACAACAGCAGCCTCAGCCTCGGCGCGGCCGAGTACGTGCCCGCCACCGACATGTGGCTGGTTCGCTTCGACCAGGTCCTGCCGGTCAGCATCGACGAGGTGGACCTCGGCGACGACGGCCTCGGCGACGTCGACGGCCTCGGCTTCACCGGCATCGACGGCGTGCCCGTCTACCGCAGCGCCCTCGAGCTGCGGGTGAAGATGGGCAAGCTCATCATGTTCGGCAGCCGCGTCTACCCCGACGCCGAGCGCATCGACCTCGACCCCACCTTGAGCGCCGACAGTGCCGTGTCCCAGGCCATCGCCGAGGGCCCCGCTCCCGAGGCCCAGCACATCGTGGAGGGCGCCGAGCTCACCATCCTGCCCACCATGGGCGAGACCGGCCTCGAGTACGCACTGACCTGGCAGGTGCGCAGCCGTACCGGCGGCGCGGGCGACGCGACCCTGCGCAACGGCGACCCCCTGGGCATCTGGGTCAGCTTCGTGGACGCCGAGACCGGTGCCCTGCTCAACGTGCACAACGAGGTCCGCTTCGCCGAGGGCACCCTGACCGCCACCCACGACCTGCGCACCATCGACGGCGAGACCGCCACCTCGCCGCTGGTCGACCTCGAGGTCAGCACCTCGGCCGGCGACACCTACACCGACGACGACGGCACCTGGTCATCGAGCGGCAGCGACCCCGAGGCGAAGTTCAGCGGCCGCTACTTCGACGTGCGCAACGCCGACGGCGACCGGGCCGAGGTCTCCTGGGATGACGGTGACTTCCACTGGACCGACGACGACGCCACCATCGCCGAGATCGACAGCTACGTCTTCCTGAGCCAGGTGCGCGCGTGGAGCGAGATCTACGCCGACGACGTGTCCATCACCACCTCTGACATGCGGTCGTACGTCAACATCGACAGCAGCTGCAACGCCTACTTCGACGGAAACGTCAACTTCTACAAGAAGGGCGACGGCTGCAACAACACCGGCCGCATCGCCGACGTCAACTTCCACGAGTGGGGCCACGGCTTCCACTACTACAACCTGGTCACCGGCTCCTGGGACGGCTCCATGGGCGAGGGCGTGGGCGACGTCGTGGCCTTCCTGCAGACGGGCGACTCCATCATCGCGCCCTACTTCGTGACCAACGGCTCGGGCATCCGCAACGTCGCCACCAACTACGTCTACCCGGACGACCTCGTGGGCGAGGTCCACCAGGACGGCCTCATCTTCGCGGGCTCGGTCTGGGACCTGTGGGCCGAGCTCGAGGACAGCTACGGCGCCGAGGCTGGCTACGACGAGCTCAACTACATCTTCGTCAACGGCATGAAGGCCGGACCCGACATCCCCGCCTCCTACGACGAGTTCGTGGCGGCCGACGACGACAACGGCGACCTCTCGGACGGCACCCCAAACCAGTGCGATCTCATCGACGCCTTCAGCCAGCACGGCCTCGGCCCCAACGGCAGCAACGGCCTCCTGCTCGTCGAGCACATCCGCCTCGACAACCAGGCCGCCGACCTCGACGAGTACGAGCTCGACGGTGAGGTGCTCAATGCCGCGCCCGACTGTGTGGAGGTCGGTGTCGACGGCGGTCAGATCTACTACAGCATCGACAACGGTGAGACCTGGAGCGAGGCTGCCCTGAGCAATTCCGGTGACGGACTCACAGGCGCCATTCCCGCCGCCGACCCCGGCACCATCGTGCACTACTACCTGTCGGCCGAGCTCGACGACGGCAACACCGTGGCGGCCCCCGAGGGCGCCTACATCAACCCTCACAGCTTCTACGTGGGCGAGCTGACCGAGCTCTACCGCGAGGGCTTCGAGGACGACGACGGCGACTACAGCCACGAGCTCATCAGCGGCGAAGAGACCGAAGGTGCCGACGACTGGATGTGGGGACGACCCGGCGGCTACGCCGAAGACCCCGACTTCGCCCCCGATGGCAGCCGCGTCTGGGGCAACGACCTGGGCGGCGGCAACTACAACGGCGAGTACCAGGCCCGGAAGCACAACCGGCTCACCAGCGTGCCGATCACCTTCGACGCCAGCGCCTACGAGACCATCATCGTCCAGTTCCAGCGCTGGCTGAACGTCGAGGACAGCTACTACGACCAGGCACGCGTCCTCATCGACGGCGAGGTGGTCTGGACCAACCACGGCACCAGCCAGTCCATCGGCGACGAGCAGCACCAGGACGACTCCTGGGCGCTCCACACCCTCGAGGTGCCCGCCGAGTACTGGACGGACGACGGCGAGATCGAGATCTCCTGGGAGATCGAGAGCGACGGCGGCCTCGAGTTCGGCGGCTGGAACATCGACGACGTGGCGGTCTACGGCGCCAACCCGTCCAGCGACACCAACTCCGGCGAGGACGACCCCGAGGACGATGGCGGCGACGTCAACCTCGACGGTGGCCCGACCCTGTCGGCCAGCACCTGCAGCGGCTGCGCCAGCGGCGGCCAGGCCCCCACAGGCGCGCTCTTCGGCCTGCTGCTGGCCCTGGGTGCGGTGGTCCGCCGTCGGGACTGAGCTCCAGCTTCTCTCCGCAGGGTGGTCCCCCTGACGCTACCCTGCGGCATGCTCCTCGCGCTGCTCCTCGGCCTGCAGACCTCGCTCGCGGCTCGCCTGCCGACGGACTACCGCGAGGCCCTGTTCCTGCGCGCCGCCACCGATCTCGAGGCGCTGAACGCCATCGGGCGCTTCGAGGAGGCGGCCGAGCGTGGTGAGCGCTTCGACGACCGCGTCGCCCGCGCCAGCCTGGTCGCCTACGAGGTGGCCTTCGCCTACAACCGCATGGCGAAGCTCGGCGACGCCGCTCGCTGGTACGACCGGGCCATCGAGGCCGATCCCACGAACGCTGCCGCCCGCTACGACCGCGGTGAGCTGCGCCTCGTCAGCGGCGACGTGGATGGGGCAGCCGAGGACTTCGCCGCAGCCGCAGCCGAACGCCCCGACCACTGGGTCGTCCACTTTCGACTCGCTCAGGTGGCGGGCCGCCGCGGCCAGCCCGATGAGATGCACGCACACCTCCTCGACGCCCTGCGCCACGGGTTCGACTTCCGCACGATCCTCGACGACCCCGAGTGGCGGGCCTGGGC
>JAERSX010000985.1 GCA_016845285.1 Deltaproteobacteria bacterium
CCCTGGGAACTGGTGCGCAAAGGTGGCGGGGGATGCCGGACCAGGTCGCCGACACCAGACCACCGCCACGTTGGTGTGGCCCGCGAGGCGCGCGGCGTCACCGTCCCGAACCCGCACGTGCGCCTGGGTGGCCTCTCGAAATGCGGGACGAGCGCCCCGGAGCTCGATGACGAGATCGGCGCCGGCGATGTCGGCGACGAGAGCGTGGGCCACGCGATCAGGGGGGTGGCCATCCGGCCGACCTGGAAAGCGTCGGTTGAGGTCGAGGTCGAAGAACGGCCAGCGGCGTGTGCCGCGTTCGGCCGCCAGCGGGTTCACGCAGGGGTACAGATCGACAGTGCCCGCGAGCGCGTCTTCTACCTGGGCGAGGAAACGACCGACTCGGTGCGCGACGTCGATGCCCTCTGGCGCATCTCCCCGAATGCCTGCCACCACCACCACGCGCTTGCCCTCCCCGTTCCCGAAACGGCGGCGCACGATGTTGATCTCGTCCCCCGATGGCAGCGGGACTTCGGCGATGGTTGTCAGCTCGGGCACAGGCTCCTCGGGTGCCTCACCAGGCCGTGGGATCGGCGTGGATGGAGGCGTAGCCGGTCGATACCGCTTCGTGCACCACCGATAGCCAGACGCGGAGGAACCGCTCCACCCCGTTGGGATCGCCATCGGCCTGACAGATGGAGTCTCGAGCCAAGCGATTCCAGTGCGCACGCTCCTTGCTGCGGAGGCCTTCGTCGATCAACAGAGTACCTCGCACCGTGACCAGGCCGGCGGCGCTCCGTCGGGACCAGCTCATGAAGCGCCCCACACAGCGGTCTGCAGCCAGGGAGGGGTCGACACCACTCACGAGGTCGGCGTCGAAGTCACTCAACACCAGCTCCACCCGTGCCTTGGCCGCTTCGTGCCAGAGCACGAGGTCCTGAGGATCAGGCAACTCGGACAGGGCTGGATGGGCACCCTGGAGCTCGTGGTCTCCCTGAAGGTCGGCGTGCACCTGCGGAGCGGCAAGCGCGCCCTTCGACTGCCAAGACATCAACCCTCCAGAGGACCAGACCTACTCGAATATTGTCGAGCAGTGCTCTTGCCATGTCAAGAGCCCAGACCCCGCTTCCCAGGATCTGCGATAGGCCCCTGACGATGCTGCTGTCCCTCATCGTTCATCTCGCCCGCGAGACGCACCGCCTCGCCGGTCTGCGCGAAGGCTTGGCCAACCTTCGCAGGGCCCTGCCGTACCCCTTCGAAGTGGTCGCCGTGGTGGACCCGGCAGCCTCGTGGGCGACCCGGCGGGCAGCCGGGCCACGCTGGCAGGTCCTCGAGCAGGAGGAACGCGGCCGAGGCCCCGCCTTGCGCCTGGGCATGCAGGTGGCCTGTGGCCGCTACCGCGCGGTGATCGACCCAGCATGGACCGTCGCTTCCGAGCAGCTGCAGCTCCTGCTGCCGCCGGCCCTGAGCGACTTCGACGTGGCCGTGGCCTCTCGACACCTCAGCGGATCCACTCGTCGGTCCGAGCCCTGGACTTCCTTCGTGGTGGGGCGGGCCTTCAACCGCCTCACACGCGCCATCGCCTTGCCAGGTGTCCAAGACACTCACTGTGGCTACACGGTCTTTCGCGCCGAGGCGGCTCACGCGCTCTTCGCCCGGAGCGAAGAGATGGGCTGGGGAGTCGATCTGGAGGTGCTCGCGCTGGCGCGGGCCTTCGGGCTGGCGGTGCGCGAGGTACCCGTCGACTGGGACTTCGACCCCGAGGCCCGAAAGTCCCTCAGCTTCGATGGTCCCGACCTCCTGGCGTCCATGCTCCGGGTACGGGCCCGCCTGGCTGCGGGAGACGTGGCACCGCTGGTGGGACCACATCTGGGGGAACCAGGTGAAAGATCCGAGGTCCACTCCGCGTAGTGCACTTGGAGGCTGTGTGGCGCACTCGGCATCCCACAGCCAAGACCTGGCGGCAGAAGCTGCTCGCGGAGGACCCTTGCCCAGTCACCCCTCGCTGACGCCGGCCCTGCTGCTCCCCTTTCTCGCCGCCTGCGCCATGAGCGCCGGTCCTTCCGACACCACCGTGTCGACCGCGGCTGCCACCGGCGAGGCAACGGCTCCGAGCGATGTGGGCTCCGGTGGCCGTCTGGTGGTCGACTTCGTCGATGGCACCGAGCTCGAGGCTGCCCGCAGTGCCACGGGTCTGGACCTCGAGTGGGCCTCCCCGCTGAGCGCAGACGAGTCTCTGGCCGTCGTGGACGTCACCGACTTCGACCGCGCCCTCGCCGACCTCGCGGACCTGGCCCTGGTGGAGGCCGCCGAGCCCTCGCTGACCTACGTCGCCACGGCCTTCCCCAACGACCCCCTCCTCTCCAAGCAGTGGAACTTTGAGAAGATTGGCGTGGGCTCCAACTGGCGAGCCGGAGCGGGAGAGGGCGTCATCGTGGCGGTCATCGACACCGGCGTGAGCGCCGTGCCCGACCTCGCGGGCACCGAGCTCCTGGCCGGCGCCACCTTCGTCCCCGGCACCAAGTCTGCCGCAGACGACAACGGCCACGGCACCCACGTCGCAGGCACCATCGCCCAGACCACCCACAACGGGCTCGGCGTCGCCGGGCTGGCCCCACGTGCCACCGTCCTGCCCCTCAAGGCGCTCTCTGGTGGCGGCATGGGTCAGAGTG
>JAERSX010000986.1 GCA_016845285.1 Deltaproteobacteria bacterium
GGATGCGGTGGTGGCTCAACGACCTGCGGCTCTGGGCGCTCATGGCCCTGGCGATGCTCCTCGCCGGGGTGGCCTGGGCCCTGAACCGCACCCAGCCACTGCCGGTCCCGTTGGATGCCGCCTACCTCGACCGCGCCCCACGACCCCTCCACCTGGTCGGCCATGCCCCGGCGCTCGAGGCCCGGATCTCCACCGCGGATCTTCAGGCTCTGGCGGAACAGGTGTCGGCCGCCGACACACCGCTGCCCAACCCCTGGACGGGCCGTGCGCTGGTCTCCCAGCCCGTGGCGGGGGTGGGAGACGTGCTGCTGCCCGCCGAGCTGGGGGAGACCCTGTCCACACACCTCGTCACCAACCCGGTGAAGCTGGCCACGGGCGCCCTTCGCCTGCCGGAGTCACGCCTCGACGAGGCCGTTCTCATCGATCAGATCGAGGCACGTATCGCCAGCGGGATGCAGACCGAGCTGGAGGCCTGGGGCGCGCTCCTCGCCAGCCTGCCGGCCCTCGCGCCCCGACCCCGGGTCTTGGTCGCCGGACTCGGCCAGGCGCGACTGGGTGGCGCCCTCGATCCCCTGGAGGAGTCGGCGGTCTACGCCGCCTGGATCGATGCCCTGGCGACCTGGTTCGGTGAGCGAGGGGTGCCAGCGCAGGTCTGGACACCCGGCTTCTCGCCAGGTCGCTGGCAGCCCGCCTCGGAGATGGCGCGGCTCGCGTACGGCGCCGAGCAGACCTGGCACCCCGGCTGGTTCGACCTGGAGGGCCACCTCGAGGCGGTGGCCACCGGGAGCGCTCCGGAGTCTGGGCCGCTGGTCGACCTCGGCCGCCTCCGGGCGCTCGAGCTCCTCGCGCGGGCCGACCTCGTCGACGTGGTCTTCGCTGGCCACGGTCGGGTGGTCCGGGATCCGGTGGCCGATGCTGCGCGCTTCGCTGGCTACACGATCCAGCCCCTCGAGGAAGGCGACGCCTGCCAGGAGCTCACCGTGCTGCGCAGTCGCACGGACGGGGCCCGTCTGCGCCTCGGCCTCTGTCTGGGTCGGGGCGACCCTCACCTCGCCCTGTCGTGCAGCAACGCATGGGAGGGGAGATCGGCCCCCCAGCACAACACAGCCGCCGTTCGCCACTGGCTGCAGCGCGGGGCCATGCCGCCCTTCGATCTGTTGGAGCCAGCTGGCTTCCGCCTGTTCGCGCCGCTGCAGACGGCCCTGCGAGAGGCGGAGGGGCCGGCTGCCGTGCGAGCCGCCGTCGGGGCACTGCTGGAGGGCTCGACAGACGCCGACAGTCCAGTGATCACCGACGTGATCGCACTGGTCGACGGCGCCTGGCTGGTGCGTGTGGGCGACGCCGCCAGCCCCGATCTCGTGGTCGTGGCCCCCGAGCTCCAGACCGTCGACCCTCTCCTCGACCAGCGCCTCGAGGCCGCCAGCACGGCGTGGTCTCGGGTGGAGCCCAGCTCGGTCCACGCCCCGGCACAGGTCCGGGAGCCGCTCCGGCCCTGCGGCGACGTCGTCCGCTGTGCCGAGACCCTCGACCAACTGGCCGGCCCCGTGCCCACCGAGCTCGCCGACGCACGCGCGGTGTCCCTGGACGACCGTGAGGTCTTCGTGGTGGCCGACCCCGACGCCACCCAGCAGTGGGTGCGCCTCGCCGTGCTGCGGGGCGCCGAGGAGTCCGACGCCGACTGGCTCAGCCGGGCGCAACGCCTACGTCAGGCGATCCGGAGTCGGCGGGTCCAGGGGCTGGTGGGTCTGCCACCGACCCTGGAGGCACCGCAGTCACCACCCCACCCGTAGCGCCCGCTCAGGCGGCAGCGGCGGTCTGGCTGCGCTCGATGAGCGCCTGGATGCTGCCGAAGCTCTTGGACCGACCGTCGCTGCTGTAGTCGCCGTACTGCACCTTGGCGTCGGGATCGTCGCCCCGGGTGCGGCTGCCGCCGCCGCTGCAGCCCAGGGTCTGGGAGCCGCTGCCCAGGTAGAACTCGATGTGGGTGATCCCGTTGCTGCCTCGGTAGAAGACGAGATCGCCGCGCTGGGGGCTCCCCGTGGACGGGACCCGCCCGGCGATGCCCGCGGCGGTGTCGTCGCCCCAGTCCACCAACCCCGTCTCCTGACGGAGCACGTAGAGCACGAAGCCCGAGCAGTCGAAGGTGTTGGGGCCGTCGCCGCCCCAGTAGTAGGGCTTGCCCAGGTGAGCCTCGGCGGCGGCGATGACGGCGTCCCGCGCGTCCTTGTAGGCGCCCATGCCCTCGAAGCCGCCCTCACCGATGTCCTTGCCGCTGCCGCTGCTCAGGCTGCGGGCTGTGCCAACGCCCACCTTTCCGTCGACCTCGAGGCCGTTGGCCCGCTGGTAGCCCATGACCGCGTTGACGGTGAGCGTGCCGTAGTCGCCATCGACGATGAGGCCGGCCCCGTGCTGGTTGAGCAGGCGCTGCACCGACTCCACCTGCACACCACGCATTCCCTTCTTGAGCACGGGACTGCCCGTGACCACCACGTTGGTGGCGAGGTCACCGTCGGTGTTGCTCTCATCGGCCACGACATCGCTGCTGTCGTCACGGTCCTGGGTGGTGGCCGTGGCGGGGGCGGAGCGCCCCTCGTTGAGCTTGGCTGCGGTCGCGGGTCCCACCACGCCGTCGGGGCTCAGCCAGTTGGCGGCCTGGTAGGCCCGAACGGCGCGGTGGGTGCCCAGCCCGAAGTCTCCGTCGATGGTCAGGCCGGCGCCGGAGAGCTCGTTGAGCAGGCGCTGGAGCAGTCGGACCCGGTCGCCATCGCTGCCCCGACGAAGCATGGGCTGGGCGACGAGGAGTGGGGTGGCCGCACCCAGAGAGGCGCTGTCGCTCACGGCGGACTCGGAAGCCGAGGCCAAGGCGTCGGAAGTGACCGCAGCGTCGGCGCCATCGGCGGAGGCGTGGGCCGTGTCGCGATCTGAGCTGGCCCACGCTGCGAGGGCATCCGAGCCAGAGCCCGAGCGAGCCTCGCTGGAGAAGCCCGTGCCGAAGACCGCACCCCAGCCGGCATCGGCAGCGCCAGACGCCACCTCGACGTCCTCCTCGCAGCCCATCCAGCCGTTCAGCGCCGCACCACCCACCTCGTCCAGAGCCTCGAGGTCACCCGCCGCCAGCAGCGCCAACAGGTCGCTGTTGCCCGCACCGGTGGCCCCCCGCCTGGAGCAGCGGGTGGCGCGAGGAGCGGCGGAGGACTGGCTGCGCGGCGTGTGGGACTTCATGAGGCACGACCTCCACCCCACGAAGAAGCAAGAGCCGTGCCGTTCCTACGACACCGTAGAGA
>JAERSX010000987.1 GCA_016845285.1 Deltaproteobacteria bacterium
ATCGTCGACGGTGCTGCGCGCATCGTGGACCCCTTCTTCGACGGCCTGGCCACGGGCAAGCACGTGTGGGGCCAGTTCCTGAAGGACTACAAGGTCACAGACTGGTAAGGGGCCACCGATGAGATCGATCAACTGGTACCCGGGCCACATGAACAAGGCCCGCCGAGAGATCGGCCAGGCCATGCGCAAGGTGGACCTCGTCATCGAGGTGCTGGACGCGCGGATTCCCTGGAGCAGCGAGAACCCGCTCGTGGCCGGACTCCGCGGCGAGACGCCCTGTCTCAAGCTCCTCCACAAGCGCGATCTGGCCGACCAGGCCGTGACCGGCCACTGGCTCACCTGGCTCGAAGCACACCGCGGCATCCGCGCCCTCGACCTCTCTCGTGACGAGCCAGCTCGCGTGCGGGAGGTCTTGACCCTGGGCCGCGCCATGGTGGGCCCCCGGCCGCCTGAGAAGCCCATCCACGCCATGATCCTGGGCATCCCCAACGTGGGCAAGTCCACGCTCATCAACCTGCTGGCCGGTCGCACGGTGGCCAAGACCGCCAACAAGCCGGCGGTCACGCGCATGCAGCAGCGGGTCCGCCTCGCCGCAGACCTCACCCTCATCGACACGCCCGGGTTCCTCTGGCCCAAGCTGAGCCCCCCCGAGTGTGGCTACCGCCTGGCCGCGACCGGGGCGGTGCGGGACGCCGTGGTCGCTCTCGACGAGGTGGCATTCTTCGCCGCAGCAGAGCTCCGCCGGCGCTATCCGGAGCTGCTCCGAGAGCGCTACGGACTCGACGAGCTCCCCGAGGAGACGACCGAGCTCATGGAGGCCCTGGCCGCCCGCCGTGGCTGTGTCGGACGGCGTGGGATGGTCAACTACCACCGCATCTCCGAGATCCTGCTCGGCGAGCTCCGGCGCGGCAAGCTCGGCCGGCTCAGCCTGGAGACCCCAGCGGACGTGCCCGCACAGCCCGACGAAGAGGGGCCAAGTGCAGCGTCTGACACGGCTCCGTGACAACAGGGTGTCGACCCCGTAAGCCCTGTGTGAGAGGGACCGAAACCGGTGTCGGGTTGGGACCTCCTTGGGTTAGCTTTGGCATCTTGGAGGGCTCATGAAGCCGCTGCGAACGCTCTGCCTGCTGCTCCCGTTGACGGCCTGCGGCACCTCGTCTCTCGAGGGCGACTGGGACGGCGAGATCGACTGCGACGGAGCTGGACAGCTCGGCATCGAGCTCGAGGTCGACGACGAGGACGACTGGGAGTACGAGGCCAACGGCACCATCGAGCGTCTGCTCATCGACGGCGAAGAGACCGAGATCGCACTCCGCTGGGAGCTCTGGCAGCCAAAGACGTACGGCGGCATGGTGGTCGAGATAGACGCTGACTGTATGGCCGTGCCCGTCGAAGGCGAAGCCTGGGCCCTCGACTGCGACGACTTCGACGAGATCGGCTGGGACGGTGCCGACGAGATGGAGACCGAGATCGAAGACTTCCTCGGCTCAGGCACCGACTGCACCATGACCCTCGAGCGCTGAACCTTCTCTTGAGAACTCCCGGGGACCTCACCACAGAGCCCCACACTCCCGGAGCCCCCCATGCTCACCACCGCTCTCCTCATGCTCTCCGTAGCATCCGCCCAGAACATCATCGGCGGCACCTCGAGCGACATCCGCCAGGTCGGCGCGCTCGTGGCCCTCGACAGCAACGGCTCCGGCTACGACTTCTGCTCGGGCACGCTCATCAAGAGCAAGTGGGTTCTCACCGCCGCGCACTGCATCGAAGCCGTGGACGAGGCCGATCGCTACGGCTACGACACCTACTTCGTGGTCGCCGACGACGTCTACTCCGGTAGCTGGGACGACTACGCCAAGGCCACCGACTGGATCGAGCATCCCCAGTACGACAACGTCTACCTCTACAACGACATCGGCCTGCTCGAGCTCGGCTCGTCCATCGGCGTGTCGGGGATGACGCTCAACACCGACTCGGTCAAGAACTCCTGGGTCGGCGACGACATCACCTTCGTCGGCTACGGCATGACCAGCGACAGCGGCGGGGGCGGCGACCGACGCACCGTCGACGTGCCCATCTACACCTACGACAGCTACTTCATCATCACCCTCGACCCCAACGGTGAGAAGAACATCTGCTCGGGCGACTCGGGTGGCGGCGCGCTGATGCAAGACGGAGGCAGCTGGGAGATCGTGGGCGTCAACTCCTTCGGCTACGACATCTACGGTGGCAGCACCTACTGCGAAGGTGAGGGCGCAGCCGCCGGTGTGGTCCGGGTCGACAAGTACATCTCCTGGATCGAGGGCTACGTGGGCTCGACCGAGGGAGATGCCGACACCGACTCCGACACCGACTCCGACACCGACTCCGACACCGACGCCGACACCGACACCGACACCGACTCGGACACCGACGCCGACAGCGACAGCGACAGCGACAGCGACAGCGATGTCGGTCGCCGGGCCTTCGGTGAAGCCGAAGCTGCCGAGTACCCGTCGGCCTGCGCCACAGCCCCCCTGATGAGTGCTCCTCTCTGGCTGGCCGGCATCCTGGGCCTCATCCGCCGCAGAGACACGGCGGCGTAGGACCGGCCCAGGTGTGAAGACTGGGGCTCCTCGAGGGCGAGCGGAAGGCTGCAGCCAGGTCGCCCTTGGCCCTCCCCCCAGCCCGCTTGACATGGTCATGACATACTGACCACATGGGCATTCGCCTCACCGCATGGCTGACCCTCTGCATAGGCGCCTGTCAGGGCGAGCCCGTCTACGGGCCAGCCTGGAACGACTCGACTGGCTCGAGGGACACAGGGGCCGAGACAGCCTGCCCGGCATTCGCGCTGGTGCTGAGTCAGGAGCTCGTGGGAGATGACCTCGCGAGCCACGTGCTCCCCGACTACGTCGAAGACCCGTCGTACACGGGGCCAGGCCTCGCGGTCTACGACCACGACGACGATGGCGATCTCGACGTGGCCCTCGCCACCGAGATCTCCGACACCCTCATCCTGGAGAACCTGGGCGACGGCACGCTGAGCACCGGCTGGATCCCTCTTCCGCCAGCCCAGGCCCTCGCCGCGGGTGATGTGGACGGCGACGGCCGCGAGGACCTCTTCATGGGTCGGCGCGAGGGCCACAGCGACACCCTGGTCCTGGCGGCCGAAGACAGCGATGATATCGAGGTCTTCGACTCCTTTGGCTTCACCACGGGCGGCTCCTTCGCCGATCCGGACGGTGATGGACAGCTCGATCTCGCCATCTCCCGCCACTTGGGCGAATTCGACCCTGTCCAGATCGCCGCCGGCGAGCTCACTGGCGGTGGAAACCGAGTGCTCCGCCAGGACCAAATGGTCTTCGAGGTCGACGATGAGGCCCTTCCCGACGAGCTCCTCGACGCCACCTCCTTCCAGGCCCTGTGGTTCGATGCCGACGGAGACCTCGATGTCGATCTCTACTGGGTGAACGACTTCGGATGGTGGACCCACAGCAACCGCCTCATGATGAACGAGGGCGACGGCACCCTGGCCCACCCCGAAGACTCGGGCGCCGAGCTGGCAGCTGCCACCATGGGCGTCAGCGCCGGCGACATCGACGGAGATGGGGCCCACGACCTCTTCCTGTCAGACGCTGGCAGCCCAGATGTGCTGCTGGGCGACGGAGGTGGGGGGTTCTACGAGGCCACCGCCGCGCTGACAGCCACTCTTCCGATGACCGAGGATCGCGTCAGCTCGTGGGGCACCGCCATCGTCGACCTCGACCTCGATGGACGCGCTGAGTTGGTCGCAATGTACGGGCCCATCAACTTCAGCGAGACACACGTCGAGAACACGGGGGTGGTGCTGCCCAATGGCTCCGAGATCATCGACCCCCTCGCCCAGCGTGATGCCATCCTTCAGCAGCAGCCCGACGGCACCTTCGTGGACGTCTCGACCGAGGTGGGCTTCGACTCCGACGACATCGGCCGGGCCGTCGTGCCCGCCGACCTCGATGGTGACGGGCGCCCTGAACTCCTCAGCACCGGCTGGATCGACCTCGACACCCCCTTCCTGCGGACCTGGACCGTGGAGGGTGGCTGCCCGGAGGGCCTGACCGTGCGCATCGACAACGGCGCGCTCCACCAGGGCGCACGGCTACGGGTGGAGCGCGATGGCGAGGAGAGCCTGCACCCGCTTTCCATGGGCGCCGCCTTCTCGAGCGGCCCGCTCGCCATCAGCATCCCCGTGGGCGAAGACGGCCTGATCAACACCCTCTCGGTCGAGCTCCCAGACGGTCGGAGCCTCGACTACACCGAGCTCGACCCGGGCGAGCTCGTGGTCCGCCCCTGATCCTGGCGCCGCTTGCGGGCGGCCGACCCCTGCCAGAGCCGGCCCACCCACTCCACCAGGTCGGAAGGTCGGAAGGGCTTGGTGAGCAGATGCGTGCTGGGCTGCTCGAGAAGGGCATCCACTGGCACTTCGCCCACAAAGCCAGACACGAAGAGCACCGGCAGGTCGGGGCGCTGGACCCGGATTCGCCGAGCGACCTCGGCCCCGCTCAGGTCGGGCATCTTCAGGTCAGTGACCAGAAGATCGATGCCGAGCTCGGGCCGCAACAGCTGTCGCAGAGCATCCTCGCCACCCGACGCCTCGAGGACCCGATAGCCAGTGGCCCGCAGGAGCGTGACCATGCTCCGCCGCACGTCGCTGACGTCGTCGCAGACCAGCACCACCACCGAATCCGATGTTCCCAGGGAGGTGCGTCGCTCACTCGACCCGGCCTCTGCCGACGACTCTTCGACCTGTCGTGATGGAAGCAGGATGACGAAGCGGGTGCCCCCACCCTCCTGGCTCTCGACCCGTATGCGGCCTTCCGACTGCTCGATAAAGCCGTGGACGGAAGCCAGCTCGAGGCCGCTCACGGTCCCAGACGCTGCGGAGGTGCTGAAGGGCTCGAACACGAAGGGCAGGCGCTCGGCCGAGATGCCCTCCCCCGTGTCTGACAGCTCGATGCACAGCTGGTCACCGGTGACCCGGATGTCCGGCCAGCGGATGTTGACCCTCCCCGCGGGCAGCCACTTCAGCGAGATGTCCACCTCCCCCCTGAAAGACATCGTGGACACCGAGTAGGTGATCAACTTGACCACCGCCCGCTGAAGACGGGCGGGGTCGATAAGCGCGAGATGCCCGTGGTCGTCCGCCTCGAGACGCAGGAGGACGTTCTCTCCTCCCAGCCGGGAGAGGTTGGGCAGCATCTCCTCCAAGAGCTTGTGCAGGTCGACAACCTCCGGAGCCAAGCGTTGGCGGCGCCCGAAGGCAAGGAGCTGTTGCGTGAGCCGGACGGCCTGGGTCTGGGTGGCCTCGAGGCCGTCCAGGAACTCCTCGATCTCGCTGCCAGGCCTGGGGTCCAGCTGGTCGCGGAGGAGGTGGGTGTAGGTGCCGGACACCGTGAGCAGGTTGTGGAAGTCATGAGCCACGCCCCCGGCGAGGTGGCCGATGGACTCCAGCCGGCTCGCGTCAGCAAGCTGCTGCGCAAGGTCGATGCGCTCACTCTGCTCGACGAGCAGGATCTCTTCGGCCTGGAGACGCGTGGTGAGTTCGTGCTCGAGCTCCTCTACTCGCCCACGCCAACCCCGTGTGCTGAGGCGCACGAGCAGCCCGACGAGCACCACACAGACAATGCCAAGGAGCACCTTGAACCACGACGAGCCCGACGGGGGCTCGCGCATGTAGAACGACAGCGCCGCCACCAACGAGGTCGCGTCGTCACCCGAGCGGGTGGCCCGCAGCTCGAGGAGGTGCGGGCCACCCGCTCGGGTGACGACGCGACCTCGTTGGT
>JAERSX010000988.1 GCA_016845285.1 Deltaproteobacteria bacterium
CGCCACCCCGGTCTGCGAAAATGATCCATAGACCTATGGATCACTTTTCCAGACTTTCCGCAGGCTGTGGATCATGCGATCGCGTCGTAGCTGTCGGGATCGACGCGTTGTCCTGACGCGGGCTTGTGGTGCGCGTGGAACAATTTGATTCCACGATGGATTGACACGTCAACGGTAACGGATCATGATGCCGGTGTGAGCGCGGTCTGCACTGCCCCTTTGCGTGGAACCGCGTGGAACTTCAGGGAGGAACCCCATGGCCGTGGCATCGCCCAAGAGTCGAGAACGCGTCGCACGCAACTTCATCAAGTCCTATGGTCGGACCCGCTTCCGCCGCCTCCTCGAGGCTCTCGCTGCCGCAGAGAGTGGCCAGGTCATCGCCAACGAATTTGGCGTCAGCCGCGAGCGCGTTCGCCAGTGGAAGAACACCTTTGGTGAGGTCATCACCTACTACCGGGTGTTTCCCGAGGTGGACCGAATCCTCAGGGAACGTCAGTCGGCTTGAGGGCTATTGCATGGGTATGCATCCGGGTGTATAGCGCCTGACCGGGTGGGCTCCTGTTAGAGCCCGCGCATTCCGAGCCAAAGTCGGGTCGACCGTGTCTGACAAGCGCAAGCGCCAGCTGCATATTCGCACCTTGCTCACCCAGCAGGTGGTGTCCAGCCAGGAGCAGCTGGTGACCTTGCTGGCCGAGCTCGGGATCGACGTGACCCAAGCCACCCTGTCGCGGGATCTACGCGACATGGGCGTGGAGCGGCGGCGTGTCGAGGACGGCGTTCGCTATGTGCTCGATCCCAAGGCCCGCTACCTGAAGATGTTGCGTCAGGTCGTGGGGATGGAGATCCAGGGCGTGCGTCACAACGGCTCGCTCATCGTGGTCCGCACCCTGGCCGGTCGGGCCGAAGGCGTCGCCGGCTTCCTCGACGGGCGCGGCCATCCCAACGTGCTAGGCACCGTGGCCGGTGATGACACCGTGTTGGTCGTGCCGGCAGACATCTCTCACTGTGACGAGCTGGTGGCCGACATCCTCGAGCTGGCTGCGTCCGACAAGGAGCTCTGATGAGCACTCGCAAGCAATACAAGAAGATCGTCTGCGCCTACTCAGGCGGACTGGACACCTCGGTGATGATCCCCTGGCTCAAGGAGCACTACGGGGCGGAGATCATCACCTACACCGGTGATCTCGGGCAGGGCGAGGACCTGAGCGGCATCAAGGCCAAGGCCTTGCGCACCGGCGCTGCTCACGCCGAGGTCGACGACCTCCAGGAGCGCTTCGTCCGCGAGTTCATCTGGCCGAGTGTCCGGGCGAGCGCGGTCTACGAGGGGCAGTACCCCATGCACACCGCCCTGGGCCGTCCCCTGCTGGCCCAGCGCCTCGTGGAGGTGGCCGAGAAGTACGGTGCCGATGCGGTCGCCCACGGGTGTACCGCCAAGGGCAACGATCAGGTGCGCTTCGAGGTGACCATCCGGTCGCTCGGGCCTCAGCTGGGCGTGGTGGCGCCGCTGCGCGAGTGGGAGATGCTCACCCGTGAGGATGAGGTGGACTACGCCATCGAGCGCGGCATCCCCATTCCCATCACCCGCGAGAAGCCCTACTCCATCGACCAGAACATCTGGGGCTGCGCCATCGAGTGCGGCGAGATGGAAGACCTGTGGAACGAGCCCCCCGACGACGCCTGGCAGATGACCAAGGATCCATCCCACGCCCCCAAGGGCTCCGTGGAGATCGTGCTCTCCTTCGAGAAGGGCATCCCCGTGGCGGTGGACGGTCGGCCCATGGGCGGCGTCGAGTTGCTCAACCACCTCAACGACCTGGCGGGCACCTTCGGCATCGGACGCATGGACATGGTGGAGAACCGGGTCGTGGGGCTGAAGAGTCGCGAGGTCTACGAAGCACCAGCGGCCACGCTGCTGCTCATGGCCCACACCGAGCTCGAGCGCATCTGCCTCGACCGGCCCACGTGGCACTACAAGCGCCAGGTCAGTCAGGACTACGCGAACATCATCTACGAGGGCAAGTGGTTCGGCCCCCTGCGCCACGCCCTCGACGGGTTCATCGAGCGCACCCAGGCCACCGTCACCGGTGATGTCCGGCTCCGTCTGAGCGCCGGTCTCGCGCGCATCACCGGCCGTCGCAGCCCGCTGAGCCTCTACGACACGGGGCTGGCCACCTACTCCGAAGGGGACACCTTCGACCGCGAGAGCGCCACGGGCTTCATGGAGCTCTACAGCCTGAGCTACCGGACGGTGGCCGCCGTCCGCCGGAACAACCAGCTGAACGCGCTCCCCGAGTCGGACACCCGCAAGGACTGAAGCCGCAGGCCTCCCGAACGAGGCGACCGGGGGCGCCTCGGTTAGGCCACGCCGCCCGGGAGGCCATTCATGGCGCTTTGGTCCGGCCGCTTCGAAGGTGGCCCTGCCGACGAGATGCTCGCCTACAGCGAGTCCCTGTCCACCGACCTGCTCATGTGGGAGGAGGACATCACCGGAAGCAAGGCGCACGCGACCATGCTCTGCGAGGTCGGGCTCCTCGACGAGTCCGAGCGCGACGAGATCCTCGCGGGTCTGGACCGGGTGGCCGACGACCTGCGTGGCGGATGGGTGCCGGGCATCGACCAGGAAGACATCCACATGGCGGTCGAGGGCCGCCTGGCCGAGCACATCGGACCGGTCGCCGGCAAGCTGCACACCGCTCGCTCCCGCAACGATCAGGTCGCGACCGACGTGCGTCTCTGGCTGCGGGCCCGAATCGACCGCCTCGACGCCGTGCTCGCCCGCCTCGTCGCCGCCCTCGCCGATCGGGCAGAGTCCGACGGCCGCACCCTCGTGCCCGGCTACACCCACCTCCAGCGCGGGCAGCCGGTCTGGCTGGGCCACACCCTGCTCGCGTATGCGTGGAGCTTCGCCCGGGACCGCGAGCGCCTCGCCGACTGCCGCAGGCGTGTGAACCAGAGTCCTCTCGGCTCGGCCGCCATGGCGGGCACGCCGCATCCCATCGATCGGGCCCGCACGGCCGAGCTCCTCGGCTTCGAGGGCGTCATGGACAACGCCATGGACGGCGTCAGCGCTCGGGACCACGTCATCGAGGCCACCAGCGCCTGCGCCATCGCGGCCGTGCATCTGTCCCGCCTGGCTGAAGAGCTGGTGCTCTGGAGCACGGCCGAGTTCGGCTTCGTGCGCCTGAGTGAGTCCTGGTCGACAGGCTCGAGCATCATGCCGCAGAAGCGAAACCCCGACGCCGCCGAGCTCGTGCGGGGCAAGACCGGACAGGTGGTGGGGGCGCTCTCAGCCCTGCTGGTGCTCGTGAAGGGCTTGCCCATGGCCTACAACCGTGACTTCCAAGAGGATCGCCCCAGCCTCTTCACGGCGGTCCACACCACCCTCGCCAGCGCGAGCGTCATGGCCGGCTGCATCGAGTCCATGGAGATCCGCGGCGGCCCGTCCCTCGTGGGCAGCTTCGCCCTCGCCACCGAGCTTGCCGATCACCTGGCCAGCCGCGGTGTGCCCTTCCGTGAGGCTCACCACGTGTCGGGCTCGCTCGTGAAGCGCTGCGAGGCCTTGGGGGTGGGGCTCGACACCCTCTCCCTCGATGATCTGCGGGCGGCCCATCCGGCCTTCGGCGACGACGCCCTGGCCTGGCTCGATCCCGAGGCGGCGGTCGAGCGGCGCACGTCGACAGGGGGCACCGCGTGGTCCGAGATCACCCGCCAGGTGACCAAGCTGCGCGACAGCCTGGCCAGGGTCTGATCGGCCCGATCACCGGCGTCGGCACCAGAATTGGAACATCCCGCTGAAGATGCGGGGGTGGTCGGCTTCGAGGGCATCCCAGTTGGCCAGCGAGGTCATGGACGGGTCGTCGGGGAAGCGTGCCTGGTAGCGGTCGATCACGGAGTGCTGGCCGTGCAGGAAGCCGAGGAACTCGAGGTCGAGGGCATCGAGGGCCTGGGCGAGCTGAAGCGGCGTGAAGCGATGCTCTTGAACGTGGAGGAAGAGGTCGCGTGCACCGCTGAGGCTGTAGAAGTCGTGGGAGTGGCGCAGGCCGGCGGCTGGATGTTCGCCGGGGAGCCCCAGGATGTGCTGGCGAGCGGCGCGGATGCTGTCGGGCTCGCCGGTCCAGCCATGCTCGGCGGCGAGGGCCCGCGCGGCGATCACGTCGGCGCGGCCGCGCTCGCTGTACAGGCCGATGCGCATGAGCCCACCGGGTGCCAGGTGGGCCAGCAGGCTCCGCCAGCCCGCCATGGGGTCTGCGAGGTGGTGGAGGACGCCTCCGGACTCGATGAGGTGGAAGGGGCCGTCGCTCTCGTGGAGGGCATCGAGGGCCAGGATGTCGGCCTGGAGGAAGCGGAGGTTGGTGACGCCTCGGCGGGCGGCCTCGGCGGCGGCGCGTCCCAGGCTGGCGCGGGAGAGGTCGAGGGCCAGCACCTCGCTCTCGGAGAGGCGCGTGGCCGTGCTGATGGGGTGCTGGCCGGTCCCGCACCCCGCGACCATGACCTGCAGCGGGCGAGGGAAGTCGGTCAGCTCGAGGCTGGGGAGCGCGCTCCGGACGAGCCCTTCGAGGTCTGCGGCTGGGCGCCGCTGCACGTGGACCAGTCGGGGGTAGGGGTGGGCCTCGTACTGGGCGGCCACGGACTGACTGGTGGGATCGTCGCTCAGACCCAGAC
>JAERSX010000989.1 GCA_016845285.1 Deltaproteobacteria bacterium
CTACCTGCCGCCGCCGTGCCCCATGTGCACGCGAGCGCGGCGATGCACCTGCTGAGTCGGCGTCTCGACGAGACACACGATCTCGCCGGCTGGGCCAGCCTCCTGGACGAGGCTCTGGCGAGTCGGGCGCAGCCCTCGGCCGAACGAGACCCTCAGAACCACCTGGGCCTCGACTACGTCTCCGACTTCTGGCCCGAAGACCTGGGGGACGAAGGCACGCGACCCGCCATCTTCTACATGGCGACCTCGCGGCGCACGCCCTCCGAGGACCCGTCCATCGACCGGCTCATCTGCATCCTGGAGGCGGCCGCGCGTCTCGACCTCACGGGCAAGGCCACGCTCATGGCCGAAGGCACCGCTCACCCCGACGACGCCGTGGCCTGGACCGCACGGCGACTGCTCGAAGAGCGGCAGGACGATGCCGCACACCGCCCCGACATGACCCTACCCGAGCGACCCGATGGGCCCAATGGGCTCCCGGCCATGGGGATGCCAGGGAAGGACGCAAAGGGCGGGAAGCGCGGGAAGCGCGGGAAGCGCGGGAAAGCTGGGGAGAGCCACACGGCACAACCGCGCTGAGCGGCCCTCGCCTCAGGTCTCCCGAACCGCACCCAGGGCGCGCTCGGCCATCCGCACGTTGTTGATGGCGGTCACCGTGACGCCCATCGTGCGAAAGAGGCCCCGCAGGGGGCGGCTGGGTCCCACCTCGTAGATGACTTCTGGTGAGAGGGCCTCGAGCGCCCGCATGTCGTCGACCCAGCGCACCCGACCCGGGATCTGACCCGCAAGGGCAGCCACGATGGCGGCGCGCTCCGGCCGGTGGAAGGTTCCGCTCAGGTTGCTCACCACACAGGACGCGGCACGCGGCTCCCAGTGTGCCGCCGAGGCCTCCAGGCTGCTGGTGAAGGGCCCGACCATGGGCATCATGAGGCGGCTGTGGAAAGGAGCGGACACGTCGAGTCGTCGCACCCGTGCACGGCCGAGCGGCCCATCTTCCAGGCGGGCGAGGACCAGCTCGACATCCGCGGACACACCGGAGATCACGGCCTGATCGGGGCTGTTGTGGTTGGCAAGATCGACCTGGAGGCCCGACAGGGCTCGCTCCAGCTCTGCGAGGTCCAGACCCCGCTGGCTCACAGCGGCCATGGCTCCCACGCCGGCGGGTACCGCCTCCTGCATGCGGCGCCCCCGCTCGTGCACCAGCCGTACGGCCTCGTCCAAGGGCACCACCCCCGCAGCCACCAGCGCCGTGTACTCGCCCAGGGAGTGACCCCCGAAGTGGGTTGCTCGCAGCCCGAAGCGGGCCACCAGCGCCCGGAACATGGCGATCTCGGCGGTCAGGATGGCCGGCTGGGTAAAGGCGGTCAGCCCGAGGCGCTCAGGCTGATCGAAGCACAGCCGGGCCACGTCCCAGCCCAGAGCCGCGCTGGCTTCGGCGAAGACCTCCGCTGCCTCATCGAAGCTCTCCACGAAGTCCTGGGCCATGCCCAACCTCTGGGCACCCTGTCCGGGAAACACCACCACAGTAGACACGGAGCCTCCAAAGAGGCCGAGTATGCCCGCTTGCGAGTTGACAGCCTCTCGTTAAGCCCCGGCTCTTGCGCCGCATCTGCATCGCGGCCATCGCTTACTCCTCACCGACCCGGAGCCCGTGCTTGGCCCAGCCGTCCACGCCCTCCGACGCCCTCCTCGCCGCAGCCCGCGCTGCCGACCGGGTCCTGATCACCGGTCCCCTCCAAGTGGATGGCGACAGCCTGGGCGCGTCGTTGGCCCTGGCCCGCGCACTCCGCTCCCTGGGAGTGGCGCGCGTGGACGTCACCGGCCATGTCGGCAGTCGCTATGGCTGGCTGCCCGACGCGGAGAGCCTCATCCCCGAGCCCGATGTCTCAGGGCTCTATGACCTGGCCGTGGTGGTAGACGGCGATCGGACCCGCCTGGCACCGGCCGTCGAGATCGCCTTCGACAGCGCTCGCCGCACAGCCATCGTCGATCACCACGTGTCTACCGAGGCCTCCGCCTACGACATCGCAATGGTGGACGTGGATGTGTCCAGCACCTGTGCCATGGTCCTCGACCTGTTCGATACCTGGGGCGTCCCGCTCGATCGCGACCTGGCCACCCTGCTCTACACCGGCTTCGTCTTCGACACCGGCAGCTTCCGCCACCCGTCGACCGCCCCCGGGACCCACCACATGGCGGCTCGCCTGCTGGCCACCGGCATCGACCACTCCGACATCACCACCCGGGTGCTGTTCGAGCGCAGCGTGCCCGGCCTGCGGCTCATGAGCCATGCACTCGGGCGCACGCGCCTCCTCGCAGATGGCGTGGTGGCCCTCTCCTGGCTCGAGCCCGAGGAGCTCGCTGGAACCACGGTGGACGACACCGAGGGCATCATCGATCTGATGCTCTGCACCCGCGGCGTCTCTGCCGCCGTGCTCCTGCTGCCGCGGGGTGAAGCGCTCACGAAGGTGTCGTTGCGCAGTCGTCACCTCATCGACGTCGCCGCCCTCGCCCGCCGCCTCTGGCACACCGGTGGCGGTCACGCACGGGCTGCCGGGGCCATGGTCCCCCAGAGCCTCGACCAGACCCGTGACGCCGCAGCCCAGGTGCTCCTCGAGGCCGTCCGTCCCCTGCGCGCCTCGGCGAAGTAGCCACCCGACAGGATCGGCCTCTCAGTCCGAAGCCACGGCGTACACGAAGCGACCCTCGACCTCTGCGGGGGCACCGAACGCAGCCTTCAGGACCGCCTTGGCGCGTGACAGCTCTCGTGCGCTCAGCAGCTCGGGGTGCAGGACCACGCTGCCGTAGCCCCAGGCCGCCAGCTGACTCTCACCCTCGGAGGCCCCGAGGATCACGGGCCCAGCGAAGGGCTGATCCCGATTGCGCGCCCGATCGGCCGGCTCGTCCAGAGTCCGAAGCAAGCTGTGCACCAAGGGATCTCGGCGCACTGGCTCCGGCAAGAACTCGTTGAGTCCGTAGGGGACAGGCCGGCCGTGGCTCACCTGCCAGGCCACGTGGCGACGGTTTCCCCCGGTGCCGTCGGCCGGCCAGTCGAGCACCCCCCCCTCGGGGAGGGTCGCGTACAGCACGGGAGGGGCCACCGACAAGGTCGCCCGTGGCCACGGAGCCGGGCTCAGCAGGAGGGCCTCGGCCATGACCACGCCGAGGAGGCCTGCACGGACCATGGGCGACCGGCGAGCCAGTGCAGCCCCCGCCAGCAACGCCAGCAAGGGCACCACCACCGCGACCAGGCGGTAGGGATGGTGCACGCGGGCGAAGGGGGAGCCCTCGAACCAGGCGAGCGCCAGGGGCAGGGGGA
>JAERSX010000990.1 GCA_016845285.1 Deltaproteobacteria bacterium
CCCCGGGAGACGATCCCGACGAGGAGTGCAACGGCATCGACGACGATCTCGACGGAGAGATCGACGAGGGCTACCCCGACAGCGACGGAGACGGCACGGCCGACTGCGAGGACGAGGACTGCGACCTCGATCTCCCAGCAGGAGACACCGTCGAGGTCGACGACAGCTGCGCCAGCGGCGGCGGCACCGTGACCGACCCATGGGACGTGAGCACCGAGTGGACGTGGACGGGGCTCGCCAGCAACTCCAACATCAACGACGTCATCATCACGCCGGTCATCGGCAACCTCACCGACACCGACGGCGACGGCGATGTCGACACCAACGACACACCCAATGTCGTGTTCGCGGCCTTCCGAGACTCCAGCATCCTCACCGGTGTGCTCGTGGTGGTCGAGGGCGACACCGGCACCGAGGTCTGGACCCAGAGCGGCGTCGACGCGGGCGGGGGCATCGCGGTGGCCGATGTCGACGGGGACGGCATCACCGACGTGCTCGCCTTCAAGAGCAACGGCCTCGGCGTCGCCTACTCCGGCGACGGAACGCTGCTCTGGACCACCAGCAGCTCGGTGCGCGACGGCGACTACACCTACCCCCAGGCCACCGTGGCCGACCTCGACGCCGACGGAGCCCCCGAGGTCATCTTCGACCGCACCGTCGTCGACGGAGCCACCGGTGCCATCGAGACCACCTTCTCCATCAGCAGCGCGATCTCGTACCGGATGCCCGCCGTGGGCGACATCGATCTCGACGGTGATCAGGACGTGATCATCGGCAACACCGTCTACGATCCGAGCGGCACCGTCCTGTGGAGCTCGAGCCTGGCGGGCAGCTACGGCCACTGGTCGGCCATCCTCAACGCCGACAGCGATCCCGAAGCCGAGGTCGCCATGATCGGCGGCGGTCGGATGGCGCTCTTCGAACACGACGGCACGCCCATCGTGAACGTCAGCGCAGGCAGCAGCCAGCCAGGCGCACCGTGTGTGGCCGACTTCGACGGCGACGGCACCGTGGAGATCGGCTGGGCGAGCTCGGGCACCTTCAACATGCGGGAGCTCGACGGGAGCAACGTGTGGTCCGCCGCAGTGAACGACAGCTCCGGGCTGGCCTCCTGCTCGGGCTACGACATCGACGCCGACGGTGCCACCGAGGTTCTCTTCGCCGATCAGGACACCATCTACATCTTCGATGGCTCCGACGGAACCGTGCGCTGGTCCTCGTCGGCCCACGCCTCGGGCACGCTGTGGGAGTACCCCTCGGTGGCCGACGTGGACAAGGACGGCGCCGCGGAGCTGGTGGTCGCCCACAACGACTACTACTACTCGGGGGCGCGGGGCGTCACCGTCTTCGGCCAGACCGACAACACCTGGCTGGAGAGCGGCTCCACCTGGCACACCCACGACTTCGCCGTGGACAACATCGGCGCCGATGGCTCGGTTCCCTCGACCCCACCGGCATACTGGCAGACCTACAATGTCTACCGGGCCCGTCCCGCCGTGGACCACCAGGAGATCGATCTCGAGGTGGAGATCGTGGACCTCTGCGCCGCGGGCTGCCTCGATGACAACCTCGTGCGGGTGTCCATCCAGGTCTCCAACGCGGGCACCGCCGATGCTCCGAGCGGGGTCGAGGTCAACCTCTACGCCGACGATGGCGGCACCCTGACGCTGCTCGACACCACCACGCTGAGCGAGGAGGTGCCCTCCGGCAGGAGCCTCGATGCCTATGAGGTGCGGCTCACGCTCTCGCAGCTGGGCAGCAACGGGCTCCTGGCCCACGTCGACGAGGGCGGCGCCATCGAGGAGTGCGACGACGACGACAACATCGGCCTGTGGGAGGACCCGCCCTGCTGATCAGGGGGCGCGACTCGACCCGGTGATCAGGCCCCGAATCCAGCCGGCACGCCCACAGGAAGGGGGATGCGCCCGAGGAACTCTGCCTGGGTGCGGCCCACCTCACCGGCGGAGTCGATGACACCTCGCTCGGTCACCAGAGGCTCGGCGAACCCGAGCTCGCCGACATCGACAGGGCTGCCGTCGCGCTTGCTCGACAGCCAGACCCAGGGGCGACCGTCTCGGCCAGGCGCCAGGTAGATCGGGCCTACACCGTCGGAGTCGACGTGCTCGAGGGGGGTCTGGGTGCGGCACCAGTGCCAGCCCTCGGCGGGGATGGTGCCACTGCGCCGACCGTCGCTCGACAAGAAGCCTGCGTGGGAGCCGGGGCTCACGGGGCCGGCGAACCAGCTCTGGAGGGTCTGACTCCGGCCGATGTTCCGCACGACCATCGCCTCAGCCTTGCTGAGATCGGCCAGGGGGCTGTGGAGCCGCCCCGAGGCGTCTACGTGGACCAGCAGCAGCATGCCGTCGTCTTCGGCGTAGCGCCCAGGGCCCAGGTTGCGGGGCCGAAAGACCCAGTACCAGCCAGGCTGTTCTCGGGTCTTTGCCACGAACTGCTCACCGGTCTCACCTGCGCGCTGCCACATCATGGGTACTCCTGCTCTTGGAGGGCCCCACCGCGGCATCGGCGGCAGGCCACCTCTCTAATCTCTCGACAGGTCAAGGGCCATGGCCGAACGGCGATCCTTGCTCACTCAATGCCACCCCGTCGCGGGTCGTCTGCCGACCAGCCCCAAGGCTCGGGCACGACGGGGACGTCGGCGACCATGGGCAAGGGGTCGCGCCCCAAGATGGGCTCGGCGGCCACGAGCTCGTCGAAGAAAGGAAGCGGCCGCCAGGCAGCCGCCATGTCGGCGAAGAGGGGGCAGCCCACCTCGATGCGTCCACCGTCGAAAGGAAGGGACATCCGCACACAGTGGAGCTGAAGGCGGAGGACACCGCCACCGTTGCGCCAGGCCCGGTTCTCCCGACTGTCGCCGTGATCGGCGTCGCCGAGGATGGGGTGGTCCAGATCGCGCACATGGCGACGGACCTGGTGGTGGCGACCCGAGCTGATGCGCACCCGCAACACCGCGCAGCGCGGCTCGGGGCTCGTGCCCAGACAGGACACCACCGAGCGGGCCTCCTTGGGCGGCCCACGCTCCGAAGGAATGGGGGTCTCCACCACGATCTCTCCCTCTCGCCAGAAGAAGCCGCGCACCAGGCAGACGTACTCCTTGATGGCGTCTGGGTGCCGGAGCGCGTCGTGGAGCTCTCCGGTGCGCTCGAGCTCTGTGGCAAAGAGCAGACAGCCCGAGGCCGCCCGGTCCAGGCGATGGACCGGGTTCACACGCTGCCCGACCTGGTCTCGGACTCGCTGCAGCGCAGCCGCTTCGAGACGCATCTTCTTGTTGCGGTGGACCAGCAGACGCGGGGGCTTGGCCACGACCACCCACGACGGTCCCCGGGCCAGCACGGGCAAGGGCAGCGCCACCTCAGGGCTCCGGGTGGGGGCGGAGGTAGCGCTGCACGAGGATGACCAGCTCGGCGACGAGCTCCTCGCGCTCCATGAACCACGGCTGCAGGCCCTGGTCGAGGGCGGCGAGCTGGCCCTGGATCGCGTGCACGATGACGAAGCTGGCCACATCGGCATCGACCGGGCGGGTCTCGGGAGACCGGCGCTGGATGAGGCGACGCACCACGTCGCGCAAGGACTCCGCCAGCGCGACCCGCTGCTGGAGGAGCCCGGGATCGCCGCTGTGGGCGTCTGCGACCCGGATGAGCAAGGCGTTGCGCTCCCGCATCGCAAACATTGCGTGGATGACCTGGTCGACGAATTGCTCCACCGGCATGTCTTCGGTCAGCCTCAGGAGCCCCTCGAACTTGCTCCTGAGTTCGATCCCCTCGCGCTCGGCGAGGGCGCCCAGGACAGCCTCCTTGTTGGGAAAGTACTGGTACAGCGACCCCACGCTCACGCCGGCAACCTTCGCGATGCGGTTGGTGTTCAGGGCGCCGATGCCCTCGTTGAGCAGGATGCGCCCGGCCGCATCCACGATGGCCGCCCTGGTGACCTGGGCCCGCCGCTGCCGAGGCACCCTTCGAGTTGTATTACTCACTGAGTAAATTGCGGGCAATACATGCGATTACACCGTTTAAATCGGTTTGTTCAATACGAATATAACACGATTATTTTCTGAGTCTTTACTCATTTATATTGTCTTCAGCCGAGGGAAACGACCCCACGGCGAGGAGGCATCGTGCGATATCCCCTCACCTTCGCTCGCGTGATCTGGACCTGGCTCGGCCTCGTTCGTCACCCCGAGGGCAACCTCGACGGCGTGCTCACCGTGCTCGATGGCCTCGAAGACATGGGGGCCGGTGCCCAGCTCCTGGCAGAGCTCCCCCGCACGCCCGAGCTCGACGCGGCCCTCGCGACCCGCCCGGCGTTCCTGCCCCTCGACAAGCACGCGCTCCGCAGGCTGCCCGACCACACCCTCGGCCACGCCTACGTCGACTTCCTCGACACCCACGGCTTCGACCCGGCCGACATTCCCCAGCTCGATGTCGAAGACGATGGCACCTACGTGCTCAACCACCTCCGCGAGACCCACGACCTGTGGCACGTGCTGACCGGCTTCGACGTCGACACCGCCGGGGAGGGCGGCCTGCAAGCCTTCTACCTGGCCCAGGTCCCCGGCCCGCTGCCGCTGGTGCTCATGGCGGGCATCCTGCTCAACGCCGTGCGCCAGACCCGAGAAGAGACCGCCCGACGCATGGACGCCATCGCAGACGGGTGGACCCTCGGCCGTCGCGCCCGGGGCCTCTTGGGGCGAGACTGGACCACGCAGTGGGTGCGCCCCCTGGCCGAGGTCCAGGCCGAGCTCCGCCTCGCACGCCCTCCCGCGGCCCGTGCCGCCTGAGCATGGCATCCTCCCCCAGCGGAGGACCCATGTCAGCGCGAAGCCACTGGGGCTGGGGCGAGGCAGCCCGCTTTCCGGACGTCGAGGGTCGACGCACCCTCGGCGGC
>JAERSX010000991.1 GCA_016845285.1 Deltaproteobacteria bacterium
CCCCCCAGCCATGGCCACGAGACGCCACCAACCAGCTGGCCGCCAGGCCGGCCACCGTCACCGCGACGAGCGTGGCCACTCCCAGACCCAGGGCCGGCTCCAGTCCGCTGGCAGCCGCCAGGCCCGTCGCCCAGGGGAGACCGTCACGCGCGAGCAGATCGACCCCGAAGGGCTGCTGCACGAGGCCACTCTGGACCAGCTCTGTGGCATCACCGACGACCAGGGCCCGCCAGTGCAACACCGAGCGCACGAGGCCAGGGCCGACCTCGCCGGGCAGGGCGCCACCGAGCCGAATGGGCAAGGGCCAACACACCGTCGCCGCCACCGCCGCGTGCAGCGGCAAGAGCGCCAGCGCCCGACCGAGGGGCCTCACGGTGCGCCCGGGCTGGTGCGCGCGCCACCACCCAGCGGCTCGAGGCCATGCAGGACCCAGTCACCACCGACCGCCATGGCCGTGCCCACGCGCCCGGCCACCAGACCATCGACAACCTCGTGTCGATCGGCACTTCCGGCACTCCTGTCGATGAGCAAGGCCGTGAAGCCTGCGTCGCGGGCGGCCTGCCAGGGATCGGTGTCACGAAGGGCCCAGGCCCGCTCGGCAACCGAGATGTCGACCGGGAGATCCAGGGTGCGGGACAAGGCCAGCACCAGCGCGGCGTCCTCGGCTGGTCGGAGACCCAGCTCGAGGGGGTGGGCGTGAACCGTCGCGGCGTAGAGGAGCTCGGCGGGACCGCGGCTGCCCTGCTTCCAGGGGGCCACGGGCGAGGGCACGATGACCACCCCACCGGCCGGAATGCCGAGCAAGGCGCGGGTGGCCTCGCTCGGGCTGAGCGACGTGAGCTGAGGACTGTGAAGCGGCGCCTCACTCAGCGCCTGGAAGGCCACGAGCCCGGCCAGCAAGCTGGTCCAGCGCAGGCGCGAGGCCGCCAACCCCACCAGCAGCAGGGGCAGGGCCAGCCAGGCTCCCTGCCCACCACTGCCACCCAGGCCGGGAACCCAGCCGCGCAGAGCCTCTCCGAGGGGTCCCAGCGGAGCCAGCGAGGCCCCGGCAGGGGGGGTCCAGCCCACGATGGCCGCGCCCAGCGCCAATCCCCCGAGGCCAAGCAAGGCGGGGCCTCGGGCCCCCACCACGAGGCCGAGCCCCACCGCGATGGTGAGGGTCAGCCCGCCAGGCCAGCGCGCCGGCAGGTCCTCGGGGGCGGCCTGGCCGCGGGCTCCCGCCGCGGCAGCTGCGAGGGGATCGAGGGCCACCTCGGGGCCCGCTGTGGGCACGGTCCCCATCTCGGGCCCACGCAGGGTCAGCTCGGCATCGGACTCGGCTCGGCTCGCCTGCTCACCCGGGGGAAGGGGGAGCACCGCACCGCCCTCGCCCACATACGCCGACACCTCCACGGCGGCGGCGCCCTCACCTCCAGCGACGGGCCACACAGCCCCAGGTACCCCACCGCTGGAGGCGAAGGCGCCCAGCAGCGGGAGCAACGCAAGGGCGAGCCGGGGACGCCGCAGCCAGAGGCCGAGCGCTGCGGTCGACAGGGCGACGGCCGGGCTGCAGAGACCGGCCAGCAGGGCCCACACGCCTGACCCACACGCTGCCAGCGCCAAGGGACCGAGACCGAGGATGCCGAGATCGCCCACCAGACCCGCCCGCAGCACCGGCGGGCTGAGCTGGATGAGGAGCGCAGCGAGCAGGGCTGGACCCCAGGGGCGCGGGTCGTCGAGGCGCCCCTGGAGCCAGCGCCAGGGGCCGTAGCCAGCGAGGAAGACACCGATGAACAGGAGGCCTCCGTAGGCCAGGGCCTCGTCCATCACCAGACCCAGGACGGCCTGCCAGAGCGCGACCAGGGCGTGCTCTGGCCACCAGGCTCCGGCGCCGAGCGCCAGATCGGCCGTGCCCCAGCTGCCGTCGCTGAGCCACCTCCGGAGCTGCCCGCCGGCGTAGAGATGGGTGTACAGCGGCTCCCCGGCGATGCCCGTGACCCGACCATGGCCCCAGCCCAGCCACAGCTGACGGAGCGGCAGGACCAGCAAGACCAGCGGCGCCCACTCCTCGCGACGCGGCGGTCGCAGTCCCTGGAGCCAGCGCCTCACGACCGACTCCGGCGCACGAGCCAGCCCACCACACCCATGACACCCATGGCCCAGAGGAGCGAGCCACCGACCTGCCGCAGCTCCAACCACGCCACCTGCCGAGTGCTCGCAGCGACCGGAACCCGACGGGCGCGGGGCGGATCGTCGAGCTCCAGCGACCAGTGGAGAGCGTGGTCGTCGAGGCTCAAGATCTCGATGCCCGCGTAGGCCTCGATCTCCTCGCCATCCTGACGGGTCACGAGCACGCGGACGGGCAGCATGCGCACGGGTGCACCGGCCCAGGCTGCGCTGAAGACGCCATCCCCCGCGGCCTCGTCGGCCCCCTCTCCATCATCACGAAGACGTGTGCGTCGCTCTTCACCGAGCCAGGTGCACTCCGCCTCCACCACCAGCGTGGTGCTGGCGGACAGCGCGTGCACCTCCAGCTGGAGCACCTGATGGGTGACATCGGGACGCCCGCAGGCCGAGAGCGAGGCCACGCAGAGGGCCGGTCCGAGGAGCTTCACCACCGCACCGTAGCGTGTCCTCGGTGGGTGTCGGCGCTCAGTGGGGACGCTCGCGCTCGGTCAGGGCGGCCAACCGCCTGCGTCCATCGGGGGGCACCGAGGTGAACCGGATGATGGCCCGGTGCTCCGAACCTTCGGACGCACCGGCTCCCGCGCCCCCATCAGGTGCCGTCTCCTCCGAGGCCACCACCTTGGCGTAGACCTCCTCGATGGGACCGTCGGGCAGCAGGATGCGCAAGCACAGGTCATCGAAGACGGCGAGCTCTCCGCTCAGGCAGACGGTGGCGCCCCGCGTGCCCAGGGCCACGATGCGGGCGCGCAGACGAGACGGGAGGACCTGCTTGTCGACGATGCGGGCCACACCGGCCTCGAGCTCGACCGGCACGAAGTCGGCCACGGCCCGGACCTCGCCCGGCACCACCTCGTCGGGCGCATCGCGCAGGCTGATCACCGCATGGAGCTGGAGCGCATCCAGCGCCCCCTTCACGCGCACCTCGATGGGCCCTCGGGTCACCACCTGCTCCCCCGCCTCGGCGAGGGTCTCCTCGGTGAGCAGCACCTCTCCGCCGACGGTGAAGGTCTCCACCCGGGCGGCCATGTTGACCGCATCGCCGACCACACCCCACTTGGCGTGGTGGGTCGACCCGATGTTGCCCACGATGACGGTGCCCGTGTTGAGCCCGATGCCCATCTCGAGACGGGAGAGCCCCTTCCGCTCGAGCTCCTCGTTGAAGTCTTCGAGGGACCGCTGCATGGCCACCGCACAGCGCACCGCCCGCAGGGCATCGTCGGGAGCCTCGCCATGCGCCCCGAAGAGCGCCAGGATCCCGTCGCCGAAGTACTCGTTGACCGAGCCATCGTGGGCATCGATGACCTCGCCCATGCGCTCCAGGTAGGCGTTGAGCAGGGGCACCATGCGGGCCGGGCTGAGGCGACGCGAGAGGGCGCTGAAGCCGCGCAGGTCGCTCATGAGCACCGTCAGGCGACGCTCCTGACCGCCGGGCTTGAGGGCTGTGGGATCTGCCAGCAGCTGCTGCGCAAGCTCGGGAGAGACGTAGCGGCCGAAGGCATCGCGCATGAGGTTGCGCTCCCGCATGGCCTTGACCATCTGGTTGAAGGCCTGGGCCAGATCACCCACCTCGTCGTGGGTGTGGATCTCGACGTGTTGGTCGAGCTGACCTCGGGCGACCCGACGCGCGGCCTGGGCCAGGGTCTCGATGCGCCGCACCAGGGTGCGGGCCAGCAACAGCGCCACCAGGAAGGCCATGGCGCTCGCGGCCACGGCACGCCAGATGAGCTGACGCATCTTTCGCTGGGTGAAGGCTTCCCGCCAGGCGCTGTCCACCTCCACCGAGAGCACACCCACGACGTGGCCGCTCCCGGCCTTGATGGGCGCATAGGCGCAGTCCCAGCGCCCCCACTCGTCCTTGATGCCCACGGCGAAGGAGGGCTCTCCGTCGAAGGCGCGCTCCATCTGGGGGCTCATGTCGAAGTAGGGGAAGCGGTAGGCCAGCGGATCGGTCTCGGAGGAATCGAGCACGTAGAAGGTTCGATCGTCGGAACGACCGTAGATGCCCACCCAGCTCACCTCCGCGGCCGTCCAGCCCTGTCGCAGGTTGCGGCGGATCTGCAGGTAGTCGGCGCGCTGGGTGTCGGCCTGACTCGACCAGGCATCCACCACCTCACCGTCGATGGCGCTGGCCAAGGCCACCGCGAGCCCCTCCTGGCGCTGTCGCAGCTCGGCGGAGGCCCGGCCCCGCTCGTCTTGCAGGTCGAGGAATCCAGTGGCCGCCAGCATTCCGGACACCAGCCCGCCGAAGAGCAGACCGAAGCGCATCCACAGCGGGAAGCGCAGGCGCCTTGACCGTCGCGCCTCGGTCCCGCCAGACTGCGGGGGGCTGTCCACCACAGGGGCGCCCGCCGCGGGGTCGTCCGCGGGACCCTTCGAGGAGTCGGATGCGTTCGGGGCCGCCGACATGCTTGCTACCGATCTTGCTGGGTGGGGCGGCCTGTGGGCCCGGGGCGGATGCCCCCTTGGATCGTCCCAACTATACGCGGCCTTCGTCCAATGGCACCGTGCTGGTGAGCGACCTGCTCAATGCCAGGGTCGTACGCTACGACGCCCAGGGCCGTGCCATCGACTCCATCGGCAACCGAGGCCACGACGAAGACGAGCTCTGGCGCGTACACGGCCTGGCGAGCCGCGATGACGGCAGCTTCGCCGTCGTCAACCATGGCTTCAGCGATCCCGACGACCCCACGGCGCGCTTTCAGACCGCCAAGATCTTCGACGCCGACGGCGACTTCGTGCGCTCCTTCTCGCTCAGGCCGCCCGGCGAGCCCGAGGGTTGGCCCTCCGACCTCACCGCCGTCGACACCGGCTGGATCGTCAGCGATCCTGGGCGCAACCTCATCATCTTCTACGACCACAACGGGCGCGTGCTCCGTCGCATCGACCGCCTCACCCGTCGGGAGCAGGGCTCGGCAAGCTCCACCGTCACCCGGCCACCACCCCTGGAGGGAGCGCGCATCACGATGTTCGACGGAGAGTGCCTCTGGCTGGTCGAGAATTCCGAGCACCGCGTCCGCTGCGTGACGCTGGCCGGCGAAGAGCTCTACCGCTTCGGCACCGAGGGCACGGCACCGGGCGAGCTGCTCTTCCCCATGGCGGCGACCGCCAGCAAGGCCGGCTGGGTGGCGGTCGCCGACCTGGGCAATCACCGGGTGCAGAGGTTCACCAAGGAGGGCGTGTTCATCGACATGATCGAGCCCGAACCCTCGGGACCGAGGGCCCCGCCGAGCATCCTGGATCTCAGCCTGGGTGCCGACGACAGCCTGTGGATCACCGACTCCAAGGGCAACCGGGTGTTGCACTGGACAGAGACGGACGGGCTGCGTGTGGCGATCGGGAGCAAGACGTCAGGCTGAGGTCCCTACTTCAGCCCGCGCAGCACCCTCTCCGCCTCCGAGATCCGCTCGGTCAGGTCGCGCAGCCGGTCGCCCACGCTCTCGAGCAGCGCCATGGCCAGCCGTGCGCCGAGCCCCGGTCGCCGCATCATCACCGCCCGGAAGTGGGGACGTGACAGCTCGAGGACCACGGTCTCTTCCAGCGCCTCGACGGTCGCGGAGCGGACGGTCCCCGGACGTGCCAGGGCCAGCTCGCCCAGGTGGGCACCAGCGCCGAGGTCGACCAGGTGGGTGTCGGCGCGGGTGATGCACACCTTGCCGCTCAAGATCACGAAGAAGCTGTCCGCGGGCTCGCCTTCCTGAATCAGCACCTCGCCCGGCAGGAAGGTCTCTTCCTCGAGGTAGGGCAGGATCAAGCCGATCTCAGCGGGCATCAGCGTACGGAAGAGGAACACCTTCTCGAGGAGGCGGCGCGTGTCGACCCGGGTGCTCTGCTCCTCCTCGCAGAAGCTCACGAGCACGACGGTGATGTTGTCCGGGCCGCCCAGGCGGTTGGCTGCCTGGATCATGCGCCGGGCGGTGTCTTCGAGGTTCGAGGGGTCCATGAGCCGGGTCATCGCGTTGTGGGAGAGCACTCCACACAGACCATCGCTGCACAGCATGAGCACGTCGCCGTGCTGCAGGTCCACCTCGCTCAGCTCGGTGTCGACACGGTTCCCACACCCGATGGCCTGGTAGATCTTGTGGCGGTCGGGGTGGGTGTCGAGCTCGGCCTTGCTGATTCGGCCGTGCTGGTAGTGGAGCTGGGCCACCGAGTGGTCCTCGGTGAGCTGCCTCAGCTCGCGGTTCCGGTAGAGGTAGGCCCGCGAGTCGCCGACGTGGGCGACCAGGGCTGCATCATCGACGATGGCGGCACCCACCAGCGTGGTGCCCATGCCCCGGCTGTGGCGGCGGATGGACTCTTCGGTCACGGCATCGTGGGCCGCCTGGAAGGCTGACTCCATCAGATCGCCCAGGGCGAGACGCGCGTTCGCGCTCCGCTCCTCGGCGGCCCTCTCCACGGCTGTCTGCAGGTCGGCCTCGAATTCCGCCAGGGTGTCCACCGCCACCTGGGAGGCGACCTCACCCGAGTCCATGCCACCCATGCCGTCGGCCACAGCAAACAAGGGCACGTCGTCGAGGCGCAGGAAGCAGTCCTCGTTGTGGTCGCGGGTACGGCCTTCGTCGGTCTGGGCCGCGATCTGGTCGATGCGCATGGGGGCTCCGAGCCGGAAGACTACCCCGTCCGAAGTCCAGACCAGACCGCGCGGCAGGATCGAAGAGCCGGATCCCGGAGCTCAGACCCCCAGCAACCGCTGTCGCTCCGTGCACAGTTCGGTGTCGAGCTCGTCCACCATGGCGTCGACCACGTCTTGTGGCGCCACGCCGCGGCCCGGCGTGCACAGGCTGCGCAGGGCCCGCAGCCTCACCCAGCGGGAGCGATCCTGGGC
>JAERSX010000992.1 GCA_016845285.1 Deltaproteobacteria bacterium
CTCCAGGTGCCTTCGATGGCGACGGGGCTGGCGCCGTAGCCGACCACGCCCGACAAGGTGGCGTCGTAGGCGTCGGGGTAGCCGTGGCCGGGGAAGATGGTCCAGGCCAGGTCCAGGGTGCGCAGGCCGTCGGCGCAGTCGGCGCCGGGGCCGCCACAAGCGGTGACCGTGGTGTCGACCAGCAGCAGGTCGCCCTGCCCACCCAGCTCGATGGCGCCGTCGAGAGCGAACAGGAGCTCGCCGTCGCGACGGATCTCGAAACCCTGACCGGCCAGCCAGGTGAGCTCACCGTCGTCGAAGCGCTCCAGCGTGCCCGTCACCCGGGTGCCGTCGGGCTGGATGCAGGGGCCGCTCCAGCGCTCGCGGAGGGGGGCGTCACCGAGCTGTGCGTCGCCCGCGTGGGGACCCACCGCTTCGTAGAGCGGGCAGTCGAGAGCGTCGCCGAGCACCTCGGCGGGATCTTCGACCAGATCGATCCAGATGTCGGGGCTCGTGGCGGACAGGCCCTCACGGAGGAGCGAGGCATCTGCTGGGCTGACGGGCGCCGTCGTCTCGACGCTGCCGCAGGCTCCCAGAAGGAGTGCAAAGGGCACCAGAGCGGGCGCGGAACGGATCATCCTGTGCCAAGTATGGCGTGGCTGCGTGCCACGTCAACTCTCACCCTTCCCTCAGAGACAGGAAGTTGCCGCATGTCGGGGCACGTAGCTGCTTGTCTCCAGCCACGGTGGGCGTTGCCCCGGGGCGAAGCCACGGCTAACTGTGGGGTCGACTCACTCGGGAGGCCCTGCCGTGAACCGCAAGTACTCGCTGTTCGCCATCGTGACCCTGGTGTTCGTGATCCTCGATCAGGTCACGAAGATCTGGGTGGTGCGCAACATCGACTACCGCACCGAGGAGATCACGATCATCGACGGGTTCCTGTCGTTTGTGCATGCCCAGAACACTGGCGCTGCTGGTGGTTTCCTGAACCAGAACGAATACCGCATGGTCATCTTCGCGGTGTTCACGGTGGTGGCCGTGGGTGTGCTCCTGCACATGTTGTGGGAGCTTCCGAACGACGATCTCTTCCAGACCTCGGCGCTCGGCCTCATCATGAGCGGGGCCGTGGGCAACGCCATCGATCGGGTCGACAAGCAGTCCGTCACCGACTTCGTGCGGGTCTACACCGAACACCCCACGCTGAAGCCGTGGCTGCTCGAACAGTTCGGTACCTACGAGTGGCCCAGCTTCAACGTGGCTGACGCCGCCATCGTGGTGGGCCTGGGCATGTTCGGCATCCACTACCTCTTCCTCCAGAAGGACGATCCGGACGTCGAGCCCTCCCCCGGCGAGCTCGACCCGGACGACGTGGACGCCGCGGACGAGGCGGACGTCGAGAGCCAAGAGGCAGCCGCCGAGTAGGCCTGTGTGCTCGGCGCGGGGCCCGCGTGGGCTCTGGCTCAGACCTGGATCACCCGTCGCCACACCTGGAACAGCGTCAGCGTCCAGAGCTTGAGGCCGTGGTCGGCCCGGCTGGAGAGATGCTCCATCGCCAGGCGCTGCACCTCGCTGGGGAGGAAGAGCCCGCTGGGATCGGCGCAGAGTGCGTCCACCTCGTGGCGGAGGAAGTCGGCGCCGTCGGTGCGCAGCCAGCGTGCCAAGGGATTCGGCAGGGCGCGCTTCGGGCGGTTGATCAGGGGATCTGGAAGGCGGCCCCGCATGGCCTGGCGTAGGGGTGCCTTGGTCACGAAGCCCGTCCCGCGGGCCCGAACCTTGGCGTTGCCTGGGAGGCTGGCGGCGAGGCGGAGCATGGACGGGTCGAGCATGGGGGTGCGCACGTCCAGGCCCTGGTGGGTGCCCATGCGGTCACTCCGGGCGAGGCTGTCCTCGGGGAGCCAGCCGCGCTGCCAGGTGTGCAGGATGTCGTTGAGCGGGTCGGAGTCGACCTCCTGGTAGAAGGGCTCGAGGGTGGTCCGGCGGATGCCCGGTCGCACCATGCCGGGATCGCGCAGCACCGCCACCCGCTCGGTGCTGGTGAAGACGCGGCTCCCCCCGATGTTTCGGTCCCGGCCGAACTGCGTGTGGGAGACCGCGAGATCCTGGGCGCCCAGGCGGCCCGCGGCCTTGCGCCAGAGGCGTCGCGCTGGCCCGGCCGTGCGTCCGAAGACCTGGTTTCGGCGGAGTCTGGCGGCGATGCGCTCCATGCCGCGGCCACCGAGCACCTCGTCTCCGCCGTCTCCGCTCAGCACGATGCGACAGGAGGGCCTGATCTCACGAAAGAGCAGGTTCTGGAGCACCGCCGCCGCTGAGGTGAGGGGCTGGCCCATGGCCGCGCTGCAGGCGGGAATGGCGTCGATGATGTCGCCGCTCGAGAGGCGCACGAGGTGATGCTCGGTGTCCATCACCTTGGCGACGCGACCCGCGAAGGCCGACTCGTCCACCTGGTCGTCGTGGAGGGCCACGGTGAAGGTGGAGACGCGCTTCTGCAGAGAGCGTGCGTGGTACAGGATGGCCGACGAGTCCAGGCCACCGCTGAGGAGCACGGCGACGTCGGCCGGCCCCGCGATGCGCCGCTCGACGTTGCGACGGAGCATCGTGTCCACCCGGTCGGCACACTCGCCCGGCTCGGGGAGCGGCGTGGCGGGCGGCGCCCAGCGGGGCTGCCACCAGCGATCGAGCTGCACCCCGCTGCGGTCGATGCGGAGCACGTGGCCTGGCGGCACGGCCTGGACGTCGCGCATCAGGGTGCGGGGCGCGTGTACGTAGCGGTAGGAGAGGTACTCGGCGAGGTGGTCGACCGCGAGCTCTCGACTCACCCAGGGCAGGCCCAGGAGGGGTGCCAGCTCCGAGCAGAACGCCACCTTCGAGCCGCGCCGTGACCAGTACAGGGGACGGGTTCCGCAGGGGTCGCGGACCAGCCAGAGCACGGCCTGATCGCGGCTCCAGATGGCGAGGGCGAACTCCCCCATGAGGAGGTCGAAGGACGATTCTCCCTGGGCCTCCCAGAGCTCCAACACCTTGCCCGTGCCGAGGTCGTGGGGGCGCCCGTCGGCCATGAGCGCGGTGGTGGGCGTGGTGGCCGGCTCGGGCACCTGGGTGCGCA
>JAERSX010000993.1 GCA_016845285.1 Deltaproteobacteria bacterium
GCGGCACACCGTCGCGGGTGTGGAGCTCACGGGCCTCTGGATCCCGTGTGTCCGGCTGACCCGGATCGAGCTGGAAGAGGTGCGTGTGAAAGGTGTAGACCCAGGCGCGCCCGGGCTCGCCCTGCAGACCCGCCCACCGCCAGTTCAGCATCAACTGCAGGATCCTGCGCGAGACCGCACCCCAGCTCCCATCGCTGGGCGCGTCGAGATGGTCGGCCATGCTGCCCACCACTCGCTCGCCTGGGATGACGAGGGGGCCATCGCCCCCGGCCAACGCCTCCTGGGTGTCGGAGGACCAGGCCTCGAAGGGTGGGTGGTCCACCGACTGGAGCATGCACTCGCTGTAGGCCGAGCCGAGATCTCGGGGCGCAAAGGCAGCTGGGAAGGTGCTGTCGACGTTCGGATCGAGGCTGTCAGGATCGTCGACGACGGCTATCTTGCCTGCCAGCGTGCGGGGAAAGTGGCCGGTGAAGCTGTACACCTGACTGTCGAGTGAGGTAGCCAGCGTGGCCGATGCCTCAGCACCGTAGGCAACCACCTCCTCCACCAAGTGCTCGGCGGCCTCACCCATGGGGTCGTCCGCCCAGGCTTCGCAAGGGCTGGCCCCTTCGCTGCGCTTCGGCGCGGTACCCCAGACCCCATCGCCATCGGGCAACACGGTGTGGACGTGGCTCCCGAGGCTGACGGTCCCGTCCCCCAGGCCCGCGGCGAGGGCCTCACGACCGGTGGCCACGCGGTCTCGTACCCGTTCGTCCGCCTCTGCGGCGCCCAGGATCACCCCGTCCACGTCGCCCTGCCCGACGAAGTCCTCGGCCAGCGCCACCATCAGCTCTTCGTCCTCGGCCAAGGCCAAGCCCATCTCGGGCCCCATCTGCACGTCGACGGTGCGGCCTGCGGCCTGCCAGGTCTCGACCAGCCACTGAAGGTTCAGGGTGCGCTGTTCCCAGCTCGCGGCAACGGGTCGGCCACACTCGAAGAGCTCGCCACGAGCGCAGTCCTCGCCCCCTTCCCGCGAGAGAGGGTCGACGTGGATGACCGCCCAGGCCCGGACGGCCGGCTGGCTGCCACGAGGCTCCGAGGGCTTCACACAGCCACTCGCGCTCAGCACCAACAGGGGGAAGATCAGACGCACCCGTTCACCGTAGCGCGCCAGACGGACACTCAGGCAGTGGGCTGTGCCGGGACCGCCTCGGCGGGCGGGGGCTTCAGGGGTGCCATGCGGGTGTCGAGGCGAACCACCTGGCATCGTCCAGCGTCCAGCCCGAGGAGCTCGAGGAGCTCGCGAGGCTTGGCCCCACGCGACTCGATGGTGACGGTGGACAGCACCAGGGCGGCACCCTCGACCGCGACCTCGGCGACGGTCTCGTCAGGCCCCAGCAGTCGCAAGACCTTCACGTGCGGACGCAGATCGATGGTCCGGCGCTGCGGCGGCGGCCGACGTCCCCGCCTCCGCTTTCCCTTCTTCTTCTTGGCCCGCCGCTCCACCAGCCAGGACTCCTCGGCCTCGAGGGCGCTCACCTTGCTCGCGAGCTCGTCCCGCTCGAGGTCGGTGAGCACCACGTAGTCGGCCCCCTCGACCCGACTCATGAGCGATGCGGCCTTCAGGGGCACCTCGGTCGCACCGAGGACCCGGAAGCCATCCGGCACCGTGGCGCGCAGCTGCTCGGCCAAGCGCACGGGATCGACCCGGGTGTGCAGGGTGATGTCCATGTAGTCGCCCAGCGTCTGCTCACCGACCGGTCGGGCACCCGAGAAGGCAAGCTTCGGGTGAGGGTGGAATCCTTCCGAGTAGCAGAGCGGGGTGCGCACCCGACGGAGCGACCGGAGCCATGCGTTCAGGGTCTCGAGGTGGGAGAGGTACCGTGCGTCTCCCACGATGCCGATGCGCAGGTTGAGGCGCTGCACCGCGGGCGGCTCAGGAGGGCGCACTGGCGGGAGACCAGGACGCGAGGGACGGCTGCCCATCTCGGGAGGAGGAGGAGGCCGGACGAAGGACCGCTCTTCCTTTCGGCCCTCGATGTTGTCGCGGAGCATGTGCGCGCAGAGCTCCCGCTCCCTGTCGATGACCCCGCAGCGGTGGCACTTGGAGTGACGGCAGTCCTCGGCGTGCTTGAGCTCCAGGGCTCGCTGCCAGTCTTCCTGGAACCAGGACTTGGGCATGAGGATGTCGATGTGATCCCACGGAAGGCGCTCATCGAGCTCACGCTCGCGCAGCTCGAAGCGCCAGTCGAAGCCGATCTCTTCGATCGCCGCCCACCAGGCGTCGAGGTCCCGGTGCTCGTCCCAGGCATCGAAGCGGGCACCGTGACGCCAGGCGGCCTCCAGCAGATCGCCGGCACGCCGGTCCGCCCGGGTGACGAGGCCCTCGAGCCAGGTCTCCTCGGCGTGGTGGCGGCCGAACTTCACCGAGCGCTCCCGGCGGAAGTGCGCGTCGAGGAGGCGCTGGCGGCGCTCGGTCTCCTCCATGTCGATCTGAGGGGCCCACTGGAAGGGCGTGAAGGGCTTGGGCACGAAGGTGCTCACGCCCGTGTTGACCTTGGCCTTGCGGTTGAGGCGCCGACCGGTGTCGAGGGTGCGCAAGGTCAGATCTGCGATGGCCTCGATGTCATCGTCGCGCTCGGTGGGAAGGCCGATCATGAAGTAGAGCTTCACGTGGTCCCAGCCCAGGCCGTAGGCCTGCTCCGCCATGCCCAAGAGCTCCTCGTCGGGGATCCACTTGTTGATGACGGCCCGCAGCCGCGGACTCGCGGCCTCGGGAGCCACCGTGAGCCCGGTGCGGCGAATTCCGGCGACCATGTCGGCCAGCTCGACGGAGAAGCTGTCGAGGCGAAGGGAGGGCAGCGACACGCTGACCCGCTCGGGCGCGGCCTTCTGGACAGCCATGTTCACGAGCTGCTTGACGCGGCTGTAGTCGCAGGTGCTCAGCGAGACGAGGCTCACCTCCTCGTAGCCGGTGGCCGCGAGGGTGCGGTCCAGCAGCTGATCGAGGTTGTCGATGCTGCGCTCCCGCACCGGGCGAGTGGTCATGCCTGCCTGGCAGAATCGGCATCCCTGGGTGCAGCCGCGCAGCACCTCCATGCTGATGCGATCGTGCACCTGGCGAGTGAAGGGCACGATGTAGTCGACAGGGAAGGTGGCCCCGTCGAGGTCGGGGGTGGTCCGCTTGACGATCTTGGGGCCATCCACCGGCGGCAAGATCCGTCCGTCCGGCAGGGTCTCCATGGGGTAGAGCGCCGGAACGTAGATGCCCTGGACCTCGCTCAGGGCCTTCAGCCGAGCGGCGCGGGTGGGGTGCCGGTCGAGGACCTCGGCGATGTCTCGCACCACGTCCTCGCCATCTCCGATGACGAAGAAGTCCATGAAGGGCGCGAGAGGCTCCGGGTTGAAGACCGCAGGGCCGCCGGCAAAGGTCAGCGGGTCGTCCTCACGGCGATTCTCGGTCCGCAGGGGAAGACCAGCGAGATCGATGAGGTTGAGGATGTTGGTGTAGGTGAGCTCACTCTGCAGGGTGAACCCGATGCCGTCGCAGACGCCGACGGACTCCTTGCTCTCGAGCCCGAACAGCGGCAAGCCATGCTCGCGAAGCAGCGCCTCCATGTCCGGGGCCGGCGCGTAGACGCGCTCGGCGAAGACATAGTCGAGCTGATTGAGCACCGCGTACAGGATGTGCAGCCCGAGGTTGCCCAGGCCCAGGTCGTAGAGATCCGGAAAGGCCAGCGCGATGCGCACACGGGCGTCCGCCTTGTCTCCAGGGCGCACCGCGTTCACCTCGGTGCCTAGGTAGCGGCTGGGCTTCTCCACTCGCGGAAGCACGTGCTCTCGCAGGATGGGTCCGATCTGCATCAGGCACCTCGTGACAGTCCCGCTGGGTAGCCCGTTGAAGCACCGCGGCAAGAAAGCAATGGGGCTATGGGTGTGCTCAGTTCTGTGGTGCCAGAACCGCGTCCGGACCGACACACGCGTTCTCTTCGATGGGGGCCCCCTTCGATGAGAGCAGAGGCGCGACAGCCTGGAGCCCCCCCTCTGCGAAGGCCGCCTCGATGCGCTCGAGCCGCGCCAGGCGCACCTGCTCGCTTCTGCGCTGCTGGGTCGCAGCGTGGGCGTCGAGGAGGGTCTCGTAGACCTTGCTCAGACGGAAGGGCTTGCACACGTAGGCATAGGCGCCCTGTTGGCTGGCCTCCACGGCCGACGAGACCCTGGGGAAGGCCGTCATGACCGCCACAGCAACACCGGACGGATGGGCCGCCGCCGCCCGCACGAGCTCCAGACCGCTGGCTCCCCCGAGGTGCAGATCCGTCAGGAGCACATCATGGACCTCGGACCCCAAGGACTCGTGCCCGTCGGCCAGGCTGGAGCAGGCCCGGACCACACAGCCCCGAACCCTCAGGTATTCCGCCAACATCTCCAACACGTCCGTCTCGTCGTCGACCACGAGGATGCGAATGCTGTCGTCAGGGCTGCTCGGCACGATCGTATGGTAGCTCGAAGCTCCCGACGCCAGTGCTATGTTGAGCCAACGAGGAGCCGAAGGTGGCGCGACGACAGAAAGTTGATCGGGGCCTCGAAGGGCGCCTCGACGAGTTCGAGAAGCGCATGTTCATACTCAAGATCGAGTATGAGAAGTACTTCAGCGGACTCGAGCCCATCGAGCCGCTCAAAGACCGTGATTCGCTGCGCCGACTGCTGCGAGAGATGACGCGCGAGACCGTCACCAACACCCGTCAGAAGCATCGCCTGCGTAGCCTGCGCGCCCGCTGGGGCAGCATGGAGTACTACTGGCAGCGCAACATGTACATGCTCGAGCGCGGCACCCACCCCAAGGCGAAGTTCCGCGCAAACATGCGCGACCGCAATCGCCGGGAAGCCGCACTCCGGGCCGAGGAACGCAGGGCCAAGGCGCGGCCGACTCGCTCGGCAGCCGCCCGCGAGGAGGCGGCCTACCAGAAGGTCTTCGATAGCTACATCGAGGCCCGCGGTCGCTGCGGGCAGTCCACCGAGCTCCAGTACGAGTCCGTGCGCGACGTCCTCAAGAAGCAGATCCGCACCATCAAGTCCCGCTACCGCTGCGAGAGCGTCAAGTTCCGAGTCACCATCGAGGACGGCAAGGCAAAGGTGAAGGCGCTGCCCCAGCGATGAAGGCACTGGGTCGGGCCACGCTGGGCGTGGCAGCCCTAGCGGGCGCGCTGGGAGGAGAGGCCGCCCATCGGGGCATGGTCGGCGTCCGCACATCGGGCACGCCCGAGGGCTGGCAAGCGGTCGAGTCGCACGTTCCCTACCGGCTGGCTGACCTCATCGGGGATCTCCCCAGCCGGGCGGATGCCTGGAACCTGGACTTCTACACCTCCCTCCAGCACGACGCACCGCAGGCGCCCGCTGCCATCTCCGCATCGCTCATCCTCCAGGAAGGTGGCCAGCTCGAGCTCTGGCTCACCAGTGGAAGTCAGGGTCAAGGGGGCTCCGGCGTGGGGGTCTTCGTCGAGCGGCTGGGAGAACCGAGCGCGACGGTGGTCCAGAGTGCCCAGGTGGGACGTACACAGGCCTCGTGTCAGGGGGAGCTCCCCCCCCCCGGCGACGCGCCGTATCCGGTGGCGATGTCGATCACCGAAGGAGGACTTCAGGTCACCGCTGCTGGGACCACGGTCACCTGCCGCACCAACCTGCGCATGGACCAGCCCCAGGTCCGCGCCCGACTGGGGCCGGCCACAGTGAGCCCTGGACTCCGACGTTCGCAGGTCGCAGATCTCGTGATCGACGGGGTTGCCGTGCCACCCCCCGGACCAGGCGGGCGCCCACTGTGGTGGCTTCTCGGCGCACTCGCGGGTGCGGGCCTGGCTGCCGGCGAGCTCCGCAGTCGAGCACGAAGCTCGCTGGTCCTCCTCACCACTCTGCCCTTGCTGCTGTGGGCACTGACACCCTCCCTCGACCTGCGGGTCTGGGCTGAGACGGCGCGGGTGACATGGCTCCCGATCGCCTGGCTCCCTCTCCTCCTGCCCGCCTTCGCCGGTGGGCTGCTGAAGGGGTCGCACCACCTTGGACGCGCCCTCTCTCCCACCGCATCCCCATGGCCTGTCTGGGCACCGTGGGTCGCCAGCGGCCTCTTCGCGCTCCCCGTCGCCCTCGGGAGCTACGCCCAGGCCCAGAGCTTGAGGATTCCCCTGGGCCTCGGGCTGGCCGCCGGGCTGGCCGGGCTGCTGCCGACGCTCTTCCGCCTCCTCGGCGCTCCCCGACCCCGCCGGGCCGCCACGCTCGCCGCACTCACAGCGGCCGCGTTCGCCGCTGGCTCCCACATGCTGGGCCAGAGCCACCCTCTTGGGGTGGTGTACGGCGGCCTGGTTGGCGTCTCCGGTGTCATCGTGATCTGGGCCAACGCCAACGCGGCCCACGCCAGGGCCTTCAACCTCACCAGCCTCGCCGCGGTCATCCTCGCCACGGTGCTTGCCGAGGGCGCCCTACGCAGCAGCGACGCAGGCACCCTGTGGTCCAGCGGCGGAAGCACCACCAAGGCGTCCGACATCTACGGCTGGGTGAGCGTCTTCAGCAGAGACTTCGAGGCACAGGAGTCCGGCGAGCATCCGGACTACCCGATGGAAGGCTACCCGGTCGCCATCGGCCAGGATGCCGGCACCTTCCGAGTGGTCGCCATGGGCGGCAGCACCACGGGCGGTGCATTCCAGAACGACGACCTGGACGAGTTCTACCCGGCGCGTCTGGGCGAGCTGCTCGGGGCGGAGCACCACGTCATCAACCAGGGCGTCGGCGGATGGACCACCTTTCAGATCCGGCGCTATGTCGAGGCCCGCGTCGACGAGCTGGCCCCCGATCTTCTCACCCTCTACGTCGGCCACAACGACCTGCTCACCCACGCGCCCCGGCCCCTCGAAGACCTCTTCGCGGCCTGGCAACAGGTGGGCACCGCGCGCATGACCAGCGACCGCCTGGGTCAGATCCGCCTCTACCAGGGCCTGCGCTACGGCATCACCTCGCTGCGGCCCGCTTCGCAGCGTGTGGCCGTGCCCATCGAGCACGCCCGGCGCAACATCGAGACCATCGCTGATCTCGTGGAGGCACGAGACGGAGAGGTGCTGCTCATGAGCGAGGGTCTGTCCCCAGACCCCGGACCTCTGCTCGAGTACTTCGACATGCTCGAGGACGTGGCCGAGGCACACGATGCCGTGACCTACTCACATGTGGCCGGAACCCTGCACGATCTCCAGGGCCAAGGCGCCGACCTCTACCTCGACGACTGCCATCTCACCGACATGGGCCACCGCGTCGTGGCCACCCAGATGCTCGAAGAGCTCGTCTCGTCCGGGCTCGCCGCTCCCGAGCTCCTCGAGCAAGCCCCAGATCCCCTGCAGGTGGGCGACGGCAAACCGACCGGTGGGCGCCGAGGCAGACACGGCGGCCTATGATGGCGACGTGAGTTCCCGCGACGCCTTGCCCTGGATCATCGGCGCCCTGCTCGTGGTGGGCTTGGTCGGCCTGGCTCTCTGGATGACGCGGCCCCCACCGAACACCCTGCCCGATGTCTACGAGGTGATGTGAGCGGCAGCAAGAAGCAGACCCCGGGGACCCGAAAGGCCCCGTGGATCCCGGTGTTCAGCGTCCTCGTCGCCCTGGTGGCGGTGGGGGTGGGCGCCTGGGTCATCTCAGAGCGTCACGCCGACCGCATCGAGAGCGATCGCATCACGCGCGAGGCACCTGAGCTCGGCCAAGGTGCCCACCTCCTGCTGCCCGACCTCGACGGCGCCACCATGATCGTCCCGAACCGGCCTCACGACCCCCAAGAGGTACGGAGCGCCGATCGCTTCGAGCTCATCACCCGGCTGCGCAGCTTCGAGGTGTCCACCAATAGCCAGGGCTTCCGCGGGCCGGAAGTGGGGGACAAGCAAGGCTTTCGCGTCGTATGCCTGGGCGACTCCGTGACCTTCGGATGGGGTGTGCCGTACGCGCAGAGCTACCCGGCCCGCCTCGCCGAAGCCCTCGACGTGGAGGTCATCAACACCGGCGTGCCCGCCATGAAGCCCAACTCCATGGCGGCCTTCGCGACCGGAGCTCTCGGTCAGCTCGACCCGGACCTGGTGATCTTCACTCGCAGACCCAATCACATGAGCCCCCAGCCATACCGGGAGTTCCTGTCTGCAGTCCAGGAGGCCAGGCGCGCTGCTCCCGATGCCGCCTTCGCCGTCGTGATGCCACCAGTGAGCACCTTCGACCCCATGGGCAGCCAGATCTACGAGCGCGAAGCGAAGCGCGTCGTCGACCTCGTCAAGCCGGTGCCGGTCCTCGATCTGACGACCGCATTCCGGGCCGCCCTGCCCCTGCCCGGGATCGTCATGGAGACCGACGGCCAGAGCCAGCGCGTCTTCCAGCTCCCGGGCCGCACCCGGCTCCTGGACGTGGCTGCACCCGCGCACGGCCTGGCACCGGAGATCGTCGCACTCTTCGAGAACGACGAGACCATGGCCGAGCCGCTCTTCTTCGACGGCGGACATCCTGACGATCCCGGCTTCGTCGTGTTCGTCGATGCGCTGGTGCCTTGGCTGCGAGACCAGGGCCTCGCGCCCTGATCAGAGGCGCTCGGCCAGCCAGACCGCCAGCTTGTCGTTGCCCGCCGCGGTGAGGTGGATGGGGTCGTCCGCGAAGAAGTCCTCGCGGGGCAGCTCCGGCGCCAGGTTCGGCGCGTGGTTCGCCAGCTCTGCGCGCCAGGCCTCAGAGGGCTCCACCTCGGGGAACGCCAACCAGACCAGCTCGACATCACCCGCCAGCTCGGTCAAGACATCGAGGTTGCGGGCATAGGCGTCCGGAGGGACCCGGTGGGTGGGCAAGGTGGCGCTCGCCTGCCCACCCTGGGCAGGCACTCGAGTGCCCTGCAGAAGGCGGGCCAGGTGGGTCCTGAACAACCAGGGCGTGGGCT
>JAERSX010000994.1 GCA_016845285.1 Deltaproteobacteria bacterium
TTCGACGGCGACGACTGCGACGACGACGACGCGGAGCTCAACCGCGACGACGGCGACGGAGATGGGGTCGACACCTGCGACGGGGACTGCGCCGACGACGACGGCACCATCAGCCCCGACGAGGCGGAGAGCTGCGGCGACGGCACCGACCAGAACTGCTCGTCCACCCTCGCCGACGCATGTGGGGTCGTCGGAGAGCACGCCCTCGAAGACGCCAACGTCACCTTGCTCGGCGCCAACGCCGGCGACGGGGCAGGCGACGCGGTGGCTGTGGGGGACGTCGACGGCGACGGTATCGACGACCTCTTCATCGGGGCCACCGAGTACACCGGCTCGGGCTCGGCCGGTGGGGCGGGCTTCCTGATGCAGGGACCCCTGACCGCCGATGGGGATCTCAGCGCGGCGCTGGCCATCTTCGAGTGTGGCTCGTCCTGTGCCTCTGCGGGTGATTCTCTCGATGTGGCCGACGTCGACGGCGATGGCTACGCCGATCTGCTCCTCGGCGCCTCGGGCGGTGGCTACGTCGGCCTGGTGTATGGCCCGGTCAGCGGCACCATCACCATGGACGATGCCGACTTCGTCCTGGCAGAGGGGCCGTCGGAGACGGGTCGGACTGTCTCCGCCTCGGGAGACCTCGACGGTGACGGCACGGGTGACGTGGTCGTCGGCGCCTTCCGCGACAGCTCCAACGGCTCCGAGTCCGGCTCCGTCTTCATCTTCAACAACGCCCCCACGGGCACTGTCTCCGAAGATGATGCCGACGTGAGCCACGAGGGCCACACCGAGTTCGGCATGGGCATCGCGGTCGCCATCGTGGGCGACACCAACGGCGACGGCATGGACGATGTCGCCATCGGCGCGAGTGGCACCGACGGGCTCTACATCGTGCCCGGACCGGCCACGTCGCTCACCGACTACCTGGCCGGGGACGGCGAGCTCGGCGTGTCGGCGGCGGCGGCTGGAGACATCGACGGCGACGGCTACGCCGACGTCATCTCGGGAGGCCACCGGGGAGGCAACAACGACGAGGGCAAGACCTGGCTCTTCCTGGGACCGGTCACCGTCGACCACGAGTCCCCTGAGGCCAGCGACTACGTCGATGCCGTGATCGAAGGTGCCGACTCGAACAGCCGCTCGGGTGAGGCGGTGGCCGGCGTGGGGGATGTCGACGACGATGGCAACGACGATCTCGCGATTGGCGCCCGCAGGGCTGGCAACGACGATGGTGCGGTGTACGTGTTCTGGGGCCCCGTGGCCGGCAGCCACGACACGTCCGACGCCGACGCCGCCCTGAGCGGATCTGCCAGCAGCGACTACGCCGGCACCCACCTCGCCGGCGGCGATCTGAACGACGACGGCATCCACGACATCATCGTGGGTGCCCCCGGCTTCGACAGCTCCGGTGGCGACGAGGGGGCCGCGTTCCTCCTCTTCGGTGGTCCCGGCGAGTAGCCCAGGGTGCCTCCCGCGCGCAGTCCCCTCAGGTCTCGCAAGGCACGGTGTGGCGGCAGGTACCGCAGGTCGCCCGAACCGCCTTGCCCACCGGAAGGCGAAGGCGCTGCGTGCAGATCGGGCAGCGGAACTCGACGTGCTGCCGACTGAGCCCGAAGACCCGGCGCTCGGTCAGCGGGATCGTCCATCCCGACAGGAGCGTGATCCAGCGCCAGAGTCGATACCAGCCTCGGCTCCACCAAGGGCAGTCGGCGAGGGGTGCGCCGAGATCACGTCGATGTCGGCGGGCCCCCTTTCGGAAGGCGGCCATGGGCGCGTGGCTCGTCAGGTGTTCTGGAGTTCCCGCGACACCGCCCTTCTCGAGGACGTAGCCCACCTCCACGGGCGTGAGGTACCCGAGCCGGCGCTCGGTGTAGGTGACCCCCTGGCCGTCGGCCGAGGTGTGTTGGGAGACGCTGTAGGTGTCCAGGGCCAGCACTCCGAAGCCGTACAGCGCCGCTGCGGTGTCGGTGAGGATCTCGTCCTCCAGAGTGTCGGGGCGCCGCAGCCCGTGGCGGTGCAGGAAGATGTGGGCCACCTCGTGGCCGAGCACCGCAGAGATGTCCCGTGGGAGCAGCTTGAGGTTGCTCTTCAGCTCGATGATGAAGTCATCACTGGCGCCCAGGGCCACACGTCCGGGCACGGGCAGGTTGGGGTCGAAGGTCACCACGATGGTGCCGACCTTCAGGTGGTAGGCATCGGCGATGACGCGCGCGAGGCGCTGCACGCTGAGCTCGGGCTCGAGCATGTCGTAGACGGTGCTCCAGGCTGTCCAGGGACGTCCTGGAACCGCCGGCAGGCGACCGTCGCGGATACGGGGGATCAACGTGCGCAAGGAGCGACGGATCGACCCCAGGTGGGGGAAGCCCTGGGCCAGGGGACCGGCGGGCAGCATGGGACTCACTCCTGGAGTGGTCTCACTCTACGCCGCCGATCCCAGCCAGGGTCGGGCCTGCCACGATGGGAAGGCCCGGCGACTGCTTACCAGCGGTCACCGCGGTAGCCACCGCCGCCGCCACCGCCACCGCGGTTGTTGTCACGCCGGGGACCGCGGCTGCGCTCCTGTGCGGCGTTCACGCGGATGGTGCGGCCGTCCAGCATGGTGCCGTCCATGGCTGCGGTGGCCGCCTCTGCCTCGGCGACGTCGTTCAGCGTCACGAAGCCGAAGCCACGGGAGCGTCCGGTCTCGCGGTCGAGGATGACCTTGGCCTCGTGGACCGTGCCGAAGGAGGCGAAGGCTTCTTTCAGACCGACGTCGTTGGTGTCCCAGGAGAGGCCACCGACAAACAGCTTGTTACTCATTGTATTCTCGTTCTCTTGATGTGCGTGGTACCCGAGGGGGCACGGCACGCTTCTTGGGTACAGGCCATCAGGGCCTGCGTCAGGGTGGGCCAGGGTGGCTCACAAGGGGGGTGCTGCGTCCGGAAGGGGGTGTGCTCGTCCTCTTCGTTTCCGTCGATCGCTTGCACCAGCGAAGCTTAGATAAGCCATGTGGCAGGGATTGCGAGTAGATTCGCGATATTCGCGAGATCAATTGTGATCTACGGGCGTCCAAGTGGGTAGCTCCGGCTGGTGGCTTGGCTGGAGTGGCAACGCACATGCTCACGCGCTTCCTCGCCTGGCTTGCGGCCCCTTGGGGCGCGGTGCGTGTGCTGGCCGTCTCGGTGATCCTGTGCCTTCCGGCTCTGGCCGCGCCCTTCTTCAGCGACGACTGGATGCAGGCCCGCAAGCTGGCGCCTGACTTCTACGGCGAGCCTCTTCCCTTCGGCGGCCCCGGCCAGGCCGAGCTGTTCGTGTTCGCGACCGGCGATCCCGAGGTCACCCGCGTGGCCCAGGATGCGGGCTACCTCGCCTGGTGGGCCGCCCCGGACATCAAGCTCGCCTTCTGGCGGCCGCTGTCGGCCTTCACCCACGCCCTCGACCACGCCGTCTGGCCCGGCAACAGCGCGCTGATGCACGTCCAGAGCCTCGCCTGGCAGCTGGGTCTGCTGGCGGTGCTCGCCGTGGTCTACCGGCGATTCCTGGGTCCTCGGGCAGCCGTGTTGGCCTTGGCCCTGTACGCCTGGGACGAGGCCCGCGGCATGGTGGTGGGCTTCCTGGCCAACCGCAACGCGCTCCTTGCCGGTCTGTGCGGGCTGGGTGTGCTCTGGCTCCACGATCGCTGGCGGCGAGATGGCTGGCGGCCGGGCGCTGTGCTCGCGCCCTTGCTCCTGATCGTCGGCTTGCTGTCGGCCGAGCTGGCCCTGGCCACCACCGCTTACCTCTTCGCCTACGCGCTCTTCGTCGACCGAGGCCCCCTGGCCCGACGCCTCGCACAGCTCGTGCCTTACGGCCTCGTCGTGGTGGTCTGGAAGCTCGTCTACCGGGCGCTGGGCTACGGCGTGGAGGGCTCGGGTGTCTATGTCCACCCCTTGACCGATCCCGGCCTCTTCCTGGTCCGCCTCGCCGAACGCGCCCCCACGCTCGCCCTGGGTCAGCTCACGCCGATCCCATCGGAGTTGTCCGTCTTGCTGCCCCGCGCAGCTTCCTGGGGCCTGGTGGGCCTCGGTCTCGGTGCGGTCGGTGTCCTCGGTGCCCTGGCCTGGACCTTGCTCCGCGATCGGCCCGAGGCCCGCTTCCTGGCCCTCGGCGCCGCGCTCTCGCTGGTGCCGGTGTCGGCCACCTTCACCTCGGATCGCAACCTCACCTTCGTGGGCATCGGGGCCTGCGGTCTCGTGGCGATGGTGCTCATCGAAGGTGTCGATGCATCGCCCACCGGCCGCTGGCGCCGAGCGGCGCTGTCGTTGTTGGTGGGCTTCCACCTCGTGATCGCACCACTCGGGCTTCCCCTGCGGGCGCTGTCGACGCACTGGGTGGATCTCTCCCTGTCCAAGTTCTTCGCCCAGGTCTCGGC
>JAERSX010000995.1 GCA_016845285.1 Deltaproteobacteria bacterium
GTCCACGACAGGTGACACGAAAAGCAGGCCATCTCTTCGGGAGCGTGGGCGAGGCTGCCGTCGGCGCCGGTGGTCTGCTTGGCCTGGGCACAGGCGGAGTTGTAGTCGACGTGCTCGGGGTCCACCGCCTGCTTCACGAGGCTCACCGCCCACTCGCGGTCGGGCCACAGCGCCGAGCGCTGCAGCAAGGTGTCTCCCTGCCACTCGAAGCGGAGTCGGCCATCGGCGGTGCGCAGAGCCGAGAGATCGGTTCCGCCCTCGGGCGCTGCCGGTCCGCTCGTGTGGAGGTCGGGCAAGGTGGTGGAGGTGCCGTGGCAGTCCGCGCAGCCGATCTCGACCGCGGCCGCGACCTCACCGTACAGGTGCCCATTTCCATGGGAGTCCTGGGAGAAGTGGCAGTCGGAGCAGTGCATGCCCACGTCGAGATGGATGCTCGACATGTGCACGGCCTTGTCGAACTTGGCAGGATCGTCGTCGTCGACCACGGTGCCGCCCTCGTCGAGCAGGTTGCCGTGACGGTCGCGCTTGAAGATGGCGCGGAAGTTCCAGCCGTGGCCGTGGTAGTCGGCGAACTGGGTGTCGGAGAGCTGATCGTTGCGGTCGGCGACCGTGCGCATGAAGTCGTAGTCGGCCCACGCCCCCCGCACGGCGGCCCCCTCCGGGTTTCGTTCCAGGATGTCGCGGCGCTCTTCAGCGGAGGGGTACTGCTGGGTCTCGGGCCACATGTGGGGCGCGTCGGACTCGTAGTCCCACATGGTGTAGCCGAGGAAGGAATTGACGAAGACGTTGGGCTGATGCATGTGACAGACCATGCACTGGCTCGTGGGGATGGCCCGGGTGAAGGCGTGTTCGATGGGATGCCCGGATGCTTCGGGATCGATGGTGGGGTCCTGGGTGCGACTCTGCCCGTCTCGGCCGGCATCGGCCCAGGGCCCGGAGTGACGGGGGTCTCGGTCGTTGGCGTAGACCACATGGCAGGCCGCACAGCCCGAGGAGCGGTAGTCGCCCGGCTGATCGTTGGTGCCGAGGAACCACATGTTGGGGTCGTTGAGGCGTGTCTTGTGGATGTTCAGCACCGGGCCGGCCACTCGCAGGCCAGTGCCTGGTCCGCGGCTCGACACGCGAAGATCGGGCTCCCCGGGGAGACGGGTGTCGGTGCCAGGAGGGACAGCGGTCTCGGGGAAGAGGCTGTCGGCCCCGCCGGTCCGGCCAGGCTCGAAGGCCCGGAAGTTGTCGGCGGGTGGCACGGTCTGCCACGCCGGCAGCGGCACCACCTGATCGAGGATGCCCTGCTCAGCCAGCTCGGGCTCGGTGTCCACGAGGGAGGACACAGCGGCGGGGTCACCGTCCCCGGTGTAGGCCTCGCCGAGCAGATAGCTCTTGAAGGGCAGCACGCCGTTGTTGTAGGCCCCGCCCCCCCAGAGCATGGCGCCGGTGGCCATGATCGAGCGCTCAGCCGCTTGGATGGTGGGCAGGTGACACGCCCCACAGGCCGCCCGCACCACTCGATAGTCGCTCGGGTTGATGAAGCGGATGTAGGCCTGGCTCTCACGATTCAACGCGGTGTAGCTGCGCACCGGGTTCGCACCGGCGGTGTCGGGTAGCTCGGTCGCGGCGACGTGAGCGGCGGCTTGTGCGGCGGCGTAGGCGGGAGCCTCTCTGGACGTCCCGGCAGGGAGAGCGACCGTGACATCGCCACCGTGACAGTCGGTGCAGCCCAGCTTCACCCCCGGGTCGCTGTGCATCGACGCTTCGTCGGTGGCGGAGTGACAGGTCACACAGCCTGCGCTCGCGGCGGTGGCCTGGGCCACAGACTGGGTGGCCGGGGCTGGTGGGTGGCCGGTGGGATGATCGTCGGACACCGCAGGAGCCGCGTGCAGCGCAACGGCGGCCAGCACGCAGGCGAGCGAGGCAGCGACAGCGGAGGAACGTCGAATCGGGTCTTACCAGGCGGCAGTGAGCACCATTGAACCATCACAGTGTTCACTGTGGTCTGTTCGTGCCGAGAGAAGCGCCCCGTGCGCGCTCAGGGGTGAGCTTGGGGCGCCGAGGTGGGAGAGGGAAACCTGTGTTTGGCCATCAATAGCGGAGGAGGAGCTGGGTCTGAGCGACAGAGAGATGATCGTGACCGGTCCACGGACGCAGAGCGGGGCCGCCGCGCACCACGCCACCACCAGCCCGGAGCGACACCACATCGTTGAGCCAGGGCCGCCAGGTCACACCTGCGTTCAGGTCGGTACCCAACCTACGGCCTGAGGAGGTGGGCTCGACGACCTGGAGATGGTTCACGTCCAGGTGGACGCGCACCGTGGGCACGAGCACAGCATCCACCCCCACCCCGAAGAGCTGGAGGCCGGGACCTTCCAAGCCAATGTCCATCGCATCGGTCCGAGGGGCGAGCAGCCAGCCCCGAGAGCGCCCCACGGAGATGCCGCCGGGGCCGGCGAGGTCGGCCTGGACCCACGCGCTGTCGAGGCTTCCGGCGAGGTCCACCTGCTCGCGTACCGCATCGAAGCCTCGGGCCTGGCCGTCTCCGGGGTGGGGGTCGCCGCTCGCACGGAGGAAGCTCCCGCGAACCCGCGCCCAGTCCAGGTCGACCGAGGGCTCGAGGGCGAGCTCACCGGCGAAGACATCGCCATGTCGACTGTCTTCGCCCACGAGCAGCGTGGCGGCACCTGTCAGGTTGAGGCGTCCGAGGTGCCCATCGGCCCCGAGGGTGACGTAGAACAGGTCGCGGGGATGAGCAGGACTGCCGTGCAGCCAGAGCGCGCCCCCCAACAGGTCGAGGCCGGGGCGGGGCAGGTCCTGCACGGTGAGGGTGCCCATCGCGACCGTGTCTGCGAGGTCGAGATGCCGCGTGTCGACGGTGGGCACCTCGTCGCGGACGGGCAGCCGGCCGCCCGCGAGGAGCGCGTACTGGACGCGATTGTTGGCTCGACGGCCGTACAGGCGCACCGCGGGCTGCTGATCGCGGTACACAAGACCCCGGTGGTCGGACTTCACGGGTTGCAGGCCGATGCGCAGACCGTCGAAGTCGTAGCGGGCCGACTGGATGCGCAGTCGCAGGTCGACGAAGCCCGTGCGGAGGCCGACGGCGCCGGAGAGAGGGTCCACCAGGGCGAGGCCGGTGAGGCGCAGGTCGGGGGCCTGAAAGGCGGTGTCGCCGTGGAGGAAGGAGCCGCCCACCGCGAGCTGGCTGTTCAGCGAGGTGTCACCCAGCGTGTGCACGAGGCGGGTGTCGGAGACGCCGTCGAGTCGCAGGAACCAGCCACCCACCAGGGGCCGGTCTCCCTTGAGGGTGTTCTGGTGGTACGGATCCCACCAGTGCTCGTTGACGCCCAAGGCTTCGACCAGGCGCCACCGCTGTCGCTCGGACACCCGCTCGAGCCGGGCGCCAGGGTCGAGTGGGGG
>JAERSX010000996.1 GCA_016845285.1 Deltaproteobacteria bacterium
ACGCCCGTGCCGGCGAGGCCAACCGTGCCGGGATGCTCCGGTCTCGCGCCCTGGCCTCCGACCAGCCCCAGGTCTGGGCCATGGTCCAAGACCTCATCAAGTACTTCGACGACGTCGACTGGCCCGACCCCATGCGGCGCACGGTCTACATGAACCTCCTCGATCGCATGGTCCAGGGTGGCGACGTCAACCAGACCGAGGGCCTCTACAACCAGGCCATGGCCTGGGCGACCGAGAAGGAAGACCGGCCCATGCAGGCCTGGTTGCTCTTCGCCGGGAGTCGGCTCGACCACCGACGCCAGGACATCTACCGGGCACGAGATCGGGCCAACGATGCGCTGAAGATGTACAGCGCCCTCGGAGACAAGCTCAAGAGCGCCGAGCTGCGCATGCACCTCGCCATGATCGAGCTCGCCGACGGCAACACCAACGCCTCCCTCGACCAGGCCGCCCAGGCCGAGGAGCTGGCCAAGGTGCCGCCCATCGAGGCCAACGCCGAGTTCGTGCGTGGCCAGGTGGCGAAGCGGGGCCGCAAGTTCCAGGACGCCATCAAGCACTTCACCAAGGCGAACGAGATCGCCGGTCGTGCCGGCGTGGCTGCGCTCGCCCTCGAGGCTGGCCTCAACCTGGGCGAGACCCTGCTCGTCAGCGGTCAGCACAGCAACGCGGCCGATGTGCTCGGACGCGTGACCCAGATCGCTGCCCAGCTCAACAACCCCGTGCGCCTCCGGGCCGCCAGCGCCTTGCTGGCCCAGTCCCATGCCGCGCTGAAGAACTTCGAGGCTGCCCTTCAGGCCGCCACCCGCACCCTCGAGCTCACCCAGAAGCTCAAGTTCAGCCGACTCGAGGCCATCGACCTCTACAACGTGGGCCTCTTCAACTTGATGCTGAAGCGCCCCACCGAGGCGGTGAGCTTGTTCCGGCAGGCCAAAGACAAGATGGACGCCACCGAGCCCGGCTTCCAGAAGGAGCTGCTCTTCAACCTGGGCGGCGCATTGGCCTCCATCGGCGAGAAGTCGCAGGCCGAGGATCACTTCAAGAGCGCCCTGGCCCCGGCCACCCAGGCCAAGGACTGGCGGAAGGTCACGGCCATCCACCGGCAGCTCGCTGGATACGAAGCCGAGCGGGGAGATCGCCACGCCGCCAGCGCCCTGCTCCAGGAAGCGCTCCAGAGCGCCGACAAGGGCAACCTCAAGGAAGAGCGGAAGGCCATCCGTCGCCAGCTCGAGTCCCTCAAGTAGGGGCTCGGGAGGGGGCCGGCAGGCCTACGCGGGCACGATCCGGATCGCCCGCTTCTTGCCTGCCCAGATGACCGTCTCGGCGGTCAGCTCCAGCTCGTGATCACTGACCCGCGTCTTGCGGTCGGCGCCCAGGCGACAGCCTCCCTGCTTGATGACCCGGCGGGCCTCGCCGCGAGACTTCACCAGGCCGCTCTCGGCCATGGCGGTCGCGATCGTGGTGGGGAGCGCGACCGCAGCGGTGGGGACGCTGTCGTCGGCGGCGCCACTGAAGAGCTTGCGTGCAGCATCGTCAGCCGCACGGGCGGCATCCGCCCCATGGGCGAGCGCGGTTGCCTCGCGAGCGAGGACCCGCTTGGCGTCCCGGAGCTCGGCTCCTCTCAGCGCGCCGAGCTCGTCGAGCCGAGGCAGGGAGAGATCCGTGTAGAGGCGCAGGAAGCGGTCCACATCCTCGTCGTGCACGTTCAACCAGTACTGGAACATGTCGAAGGGCGAGGTCTTCGCAGGGTCCAGAAAGACCGCCCCCTTCTCGGTCTTCCCCATCTTCTTGCCATCTGCGGTGGTGACCAGCGGGGTGGTGATGGCATGAACCTGTCGCTGCCGCATGCGGCGCACCAGCTCCACGCCGCCCAGGATGTTGAACCACTGGTCGTTGCCGCCCACCTGCAGGCTGACGTCGAACCGGTCGTGAAGCACCAGGTAGTCGTAGCTCTGGAGCAGGTGGTAGTTGAACTCGATGAAGGACAGGCCCTGATCCCGGTCGAGACGCTGCTTGGCGCTCTCGCTCTTGATCATCTGGTTGACGGAGAAGTGCCGCCCGATGTCGCGGAGGAAGTCCACGTACCCGAGCTGGCAGAGCCACTCCGCGTTGTCGACCCAGGTCACCTCGTCGAGATCGAGGAAGCGCGCGAACTGAGCCTTCTGAGACGCCACGTTCGACGCGATCTCCTCTGGGGTGATCAGCTGGCGCATCTCGCTCTTTCCGGACGGATCGCCCACCATCGCGGTGCCACCTCCCTGAACGAGGACGGGCTTGCAGCCTGCTTGCTGAAGACGGCGCATGGCCATGACCTGAACCAGGTGGCCCACGTGGAGGCTGTCGCCGGTGGGGTCGAAGCCGATGTAGAAGACCAGGCCCGGCGAGCTCAGGGCACCGCGGAGCGCATCCTCGGGGGTGGTCTGAGCGACGAAGCCGCGGGCCTTCAGGGCGTCGAGGGGATGCATTGGGCTGCTCCAGAGAGTGCTCGGCGCGCCGGGACTAACGCAAGGTGGCCACACGAGGCGCGTAGACCAGACAGTCCGTCCGAGGCCCTCGCCTGGCCCGCCTGGCCGTGCCCCCAGGGTCTGGAGAGCAACAACCGACCTGCTCCCACGTATGGACCGTCGTAGAGTCCCCTCCGGAGGTGGCCATGCTCATGGTTGTGCTACTGGCGGGCGCCGCCATGGCGTCGTCCATCCCCCTGCCCTTCAAGGCCGACACCCACCTGCGGACCTGGCCGTCCAACTTCGCACCAGCCGGCGTGAGCGACCGCGCCCTCGACGATCTGGAGGAGGTAGCCGACGGCCTTCACTATCCCTTCTACGTGGTCCTCATCGCCGGAGAGGAGCTCCCCGGTCGTGGAGACGGTCAGGCGCGACTGCAGCGGACCACCGACGCGCTGATGTCGGACTGGGGCAGCCAGGGAATGGAGCTCGGTGAGTACTCGGTCTTCGCGGTGGCCTGGAGCCAAGACTGCGACCTGCCACCTTCGAGCCGCATGCCCGGCAGCGTGTGCCAGTACTTCCTCAACACCGGCAGCACGTGCATCCACGGCCCCGCCGACCTCCTTCCGAGCCGCGATCACGCCCTCTTCACCCAGGTCTTCCTGGACTCCGTCAAGAGCACTCCCCAAGATCCAGTGCGCGGGATTCGAGGGGTCATGGAGGGCGTCGACGCCGACCTGTGGTCCAAGACCGACCCCAAGATGCTCGAGGCACAGGCCCGCTCGGCCTTGCAGCGCGCCGCCGCCGCCCAGACGGAGCTGGCGTCCCGAGCCCTGCCCTCAGAGCAGCTGGATGTCCTGGCCCAGCAAGCCGCCATCAACGTCGCCCTCGAGCGCGCCAACACCGCGGAGATGCACGAGCTGGCGCAGGCGGTCGAGGCGTTGAACCAGTCGTGGCAGGTGCACCTCGCCGCGCGCGACAAGCTCCGGAGCCAGCTCCGGAGACGGCTCGAAGAGATGCGCAGCCGCCTCGATGACTACCCTGAGCTCGAGGGAACCGGAGAGATCGACGCATTCCTCCAGAGCGCCGATGACCGTCTGTACGCCGACGACCCCGAAGCATTGAGCGTGCTGCTGCCCGAGCTGGAGCAACACGAGGCCACCCTCTACGCCGCCGTCGACGAGGTGATCGCCGCGGAGCGGGCACGCACCCGCAACGTGGCCGTCGCGAGCGGCGGGAGTGGACTCGCAGGCGTGCTCGGCATCTTCGGCCTCGTGCGAAGGCGGAGGCGGGTGCGCGAGCTCGAGGAGGCCTTTGCGCAGTCGCACGCCGACCGAGCCCGTCAGCTCGATCAGGCGGCTGCCCGCTACATGGACCACGAGCTCGACGATCGCGGTGAGCTGGCGGCCCTCGACGACTGTGAAGGGCGCACCGCCGAAGAGCGAGAGGCCGTCGCCGCCGAACTGGACGAGATCTACGCCGGAATTCAGGCGCTGATGGCCCACCTGCGGCGCTGCAAGGGCCGCATGAGCCACGTGGGCGCCATGAGCCTGGATGCCGCACAAGCGGCGGTCGACGCGCTCGATGCACCGTTCGACTACGACACCGGACAGCTCCAGGACGACCTCCTCTTCGAGGGCGAGACCCGCATCCTCCGTGTCGATCCGCACGCCTTCATGGCTTCCCTCGGCGCGCGCTTCAAGGACGTGGTGGCCCGCCGCAAGCGCCTCGTCGAGGCGGGTGCCGTCCGCTTCACCCCCGCCAGCGAGCTGCTCCCTCACGCGGCCCTCGATGCGCTCTGCGACCGGACCGAGGCCGCCCACCTGCCCGTGGAGTGGCTGAGCGATCATCCCCTGTTCGGCGACGATGCATCGGACCTCGCCCTCTGGGACGGACTGGATGCTCGGCGGGTGGATGACCCCCTCCAGTTCCTCCAGCGCATCCACGAGCTCAAGGCCATCGAAGCCCAGGGAGCCGAGCGCATCGCCTCCATCGAGGCGGCGCTCGGCAAGCTGGCTGCCGTTCGTCGAGCGGAGGCTCCAGAGGCAGCCCTGTGCGTGCTTTCGGCGGAGGACGACCCGTCGATCGCCCTGCGCCAGGCAAGGCGACTCGAGCAACGCGCACGAAGACTCGGCCACAGCCTCGCCGCAGATCGAGACACTGCGACCCTCCTGGCGGCATTTGCGGCGGCCGAGGCGATGTACGCCCACAGCCAGCGGCTCTCCGACCTCGTCCGCAGCGCCGTAGAGGGAGTGGCGCGGGCCGATCAAGAGGCCGCCACCGCCCTCGCCGACGCGCGGGGTCTCGCACAGATGACCCGTGACGAGGTCCGCGCAGCGGTGCGCGTGCACGTGGAGGCGACCGAAGCCGAAGGCTGGATCGAGGTGGCCGAGGCAAAGATCGCCGACGCCCACACCCAGCACGCGCGCGGGGAGCTGCTCCAGCAGGAGAGCCGGTCTGTGGACGCCGTTCGCGCTCATGCCGAGTCAGCACGCCTCTCGGCCCAGGCGCTCGACCACACCGCACAGGCCCAGGACCACATCGACAGCCTGGAGAACGCTCGGCTCCAGTTCGAGGCTCGGGCCGCTGGCATGCACGATCGCCGAGATCAAGCGCAGGCCAAGCTCCTGACCTACGGGGCTCCACACAGCCACCTCATGACCTGGACGGCTCCCCACATCGAGGGCCCCGTGAGCTACGCCACGCTGCACACGAACCTCGACCAGGTTCAGGCGAGCTGGCGAGGAACCGTGCGAGAGGCTCACGGCGCCTACCTCGCCCGCCTGGAGGCGC
>JAERSX010000997.1 GCA_016845285.1 Deltaproteobacteria bacterium
ACATGGGACCCATGGACAAGCGCAAGTACATCCTCATGAGCTTCCTGGGCGCTGGCGCCTTGGTGGGCATGTCAGTACGCGGCCTGGGCGCCCCACTTCTGGCGCGGATGGAGATCGGGGACCCCCTGCTTCTCGGCATCATCAACGCAACGACTTTCGCAGGCCTCCTGATCTGCGTGGTCACCTTTCTGGTTCTCAACCGGCACCCGCTGGCCTACCGCTTCACCGATGAGTCCATCGGCGAGCTCCGGAAGACCACTTGGCCCGACCGGGAAGAGACCCTCCGCTCTACGCTCATCGTGCTCGCGTGCACGTTTGCGATTGCGGGCTCTCTCGCATTCTACGACTTCGTCTGGGGTCGGCTCACCAGCCTCTTCCTCTTCACAGAGGGCTGAAGCACCGCATCCCCTATTGATCTTCCGGCGCACGCCGGAGGAGGTCCCTCCCCATGGCCAAGGCCTGGTACGTCGTTCACACCTACTCAGGGTACGAGAACAAGGCGAAGCTCGCCTTGGAGGACGCGATCCGTCGCAGCGGGCTCGACGCGCGCTTTGGCGAAGTCCTCGTGCCGACCGAGAAGGTGGTTGAGGTCAAGGACGGGAAGAAGAAGACGACTACTCGGAAGGTCTTCCCCGGCTACATGTTCGTGAACATGGAGATCGACAACGAGACCTGGCACTTGGTCCGGTCGACTCCCAAGGTCACGGGCTTCATCGGTGGTGGGCGCAACCCGCCACCGGTCTCGGACGATGAGGTCGCCCGCATCACCAACCAGAGGACGGAAGACGAAGAGAAGCCAAAGCCCGTAGTCAACTACGAGCGCGGCGAAGAGGTGCGCATCATCGATGGCCCCTTCGCCTCGATGAGCGGCAAGGTCGACGAGGTCAATGCCGGTCGTGCCAAGCTCCGTGTCATGGTCAGCATCTTCGGCCGCACTACACCGGTCGAGCTAGATTTCACCCAGGTCGAGAAGATCAGCTGAGCGCGTCCGCCGCGCCCTGATTGCAGGAGGCCACGATGGCCAAAAAGGTCGTCAACCAGATCAAGCTCCAGATTCCGGCTGGGCGCGCCAACCCGGCGCCTCCCATCGGTCCTGCCCTCGGTAGTGCTGGCGTCAACATCCCCTTGTTCTGCAAGGAGTTCAACGCACGCACCCAGAAGCAGGCCGGAGAAGGGCTGATCATTCCCACGGTGATCACGGTCTACTCCGACCGCACCTTCCAGTTCGAGCTGAAGACTCCGCCTGCGTCCATCCTCCTCAAGAAGGCGGCTGGCGTGGACAAGGGCTCCGGCGAGCCGAACAAGGAGAAGGTGGGCTCGGTCACGATGGCGCAGGTCCGCGAGATCGCCGAGTCCAAGATGCCCGACCTCAACACCAAGAGCGTCGAGTCGGCCATGCGGACCATCCGCGGCACGGCGCGCTCCATGGGCATCACCGTCAAGGGCTGAACCCAGCACGAATCCAAACACCTCGACTTCACCCCTGGGTCTCGCTTTGGGGGAGGGCTGACGAAGCCCACCTACCCCATCGAGACAGGGAGCTGGCCCAGCGGGCCCTCCCGGGAGTTCACATGGCTACTACTGGAAAGCGCTTTCGCAGCGTCTCGAAAAAGATCAACCACCTGCACCGGTACCCGGTGGATGAGGCGGTCTCTCTCGTCAAGGAGACGGCCACGGCCAAGTTCGACGAGAGCGTCGACGTCTCCGTGCGGCTGGGCGTCAACCCCCGGCACGCCGACCAGATGGTACGTGGCGCCTGCAGCCTGCCTCATGGCACCGGTCGACAGGTGCGTGTTGTGGTCTTCGCCCAGGGTGACGCAGCCCGGGCGGCCGAAGAGGCCGGCGCGGTGTTCGTCGGCTCCGATGACCTCGTGCAGAAGATCCAGAAGGAAGGCTGGCTCGAGTTCGACAAGGCGGTTGCTACCCGCAACATGATGGGCAAGGTTGGCCGCCTCGGCCGCGTTCTCGGCCCTCGTGGTCTGATGCCGAATCCCAAGGTCGGTACTGTCGTGGCCGAGGACAAGGTGGGCGACACCGTCCGTGAGCTCATGCGTGGCAAGATCGACTTCCGTGTCGAGAAGGCCGGCATCATTCACGCTTCCATCGGCAAGGCCTCCATGAGCGCGGAGCAGCTGGGTGAGAACCTGGTGGCCCTGATCTCCACTCTCCTTCGCCTGAAGCCGGTCTCGGCCAAGGGTACCTACATGCGCAGCATCGCCGTGTCCTCCACCATGGGCCCGGGTGTGAAAGTCGACATCAACGACGCGCAGCGCGCCGCCGAGCGGACCTAGGAGTCAGTCATGAATCGAGCACAAAAGGCCGAGCTGGTAGAGGAACTGCATCAGCAGATCACCACTGCCCCGCTCGTGGTGCTGGCCGACTATCGTCGCATCACCGTTCCAGAGATCACCGAGCTGCGCCAGGTCCTCGCCGGGCAGGGCGTCACCTACCGTGTGGTCAAGAACACGCTGACCCGCCGCGCCATCGAGGGTACTGCTCTCGAGGGTCTCGGGCCTCATCTCGCAGGCATGACGAGCATCATCATGTCGGGCGAAGACCCGATCGCTGCCGCCAAGCTCCTTCGCGAAGCCACCAAGGGCCTCAAGAAGGGAGAGCACTTCGAGGTCAAGGGTGGCTTCTTCGATGGTGACACCATCGACGCCGCCATGGTCGAAAAGGTGGCAGACCTGCCCAGCAAGGAAGAGCTGCTGGCCATGCTGCTGCGGACCATCCAGGAAGGCCCACGCCAGGTGCTCGGCGTCATCCAGGGCCCTGCCAGGGACCTTGTCAATCTGCTTAAGAACTACGAAAACAAGCTGTCCGAAGGCGCCGAATAGGCCAGGACGCTTCAACGCTGCGGGAGAGGAGGGCTCATACCGCGGCGTTGACTTCGACTCCCCTTTGGAGCCCTTGGAGAAGTCAAATGTCTATCAGTCAGGCCGATGTGGTCGAGTACATCAAGAACCTGAAGCTGTCCGATGTCAAGGGTCTCATCGAGGTCCTTGAGGAGGAGCTGGGTGTTTCAGCCTCCGCGCCCGTCATGGGTGTGATGGCCGGCCCCGCTGCCGCCGCCGAGGAGGCCGAGGAGCAGACCGAGTTCGACGTCGTCCTCAAGTCCTTCGGTGCCAAGAAGATCAACGTCATCAAGGTGGTCCGCGCTGTCACGGGTCTGGGTCTCAAGGAGGCCAAGAACCTCGTCGAGAGTGCACCGACTCCCGTCAAGGAGGCGCTGCCCAAGGACGAGGCCGACGAGCTCAAGCAGAAGCTCGAAGAGGCCGGTGCCGAAGTCGAAGTCAAGTAGCTCAAGGTTCGACTCCATGGACTGCCTGGCAGGCCATGGGGATCGCACCCTCCCAGCCAGGCGGGTTCTCTCCCGCCTGGCCGGGCGTGCATCTTGCATGAACCTGTGTTAGTCACCGCCCGCTTCCTCGGGACCGTCCGAGAAAGCGTCTCACAAGAGTGGGCGACCGGTCCAACCGGGTTGCGGAGTCCCCCTCATTTCTGATTTCCGTCGCGAAGTTCGCTCGACGCGTGGCAAGTCGCCCCCGACCTGGGGGAAGGCTGCCGCGAACGGGCACCTGTGTTCGAACGCCAACGTGACCTCGGCGTCCACGTCGCGACACCTGACAGAGCTGCCCACGATGGCGCTCCCCCTGACAGTGCTGCACTGACCGCCCCCAAGGGGAGCGGTCCAGGAGTCCTCTGATGATGCGCCTGCTGGCCAACAACTACCGATACCGTCGGACCTTCGCGAAGGTCCATCCGGCCATCAAGGTCCAGAACCTCATTCAGATCCAGCGGGAGAGCTACGAAAAGTTCCTGCAGATTCAGCTCGACGTGACGGACCGTGAGCCCACCGGCTTGCAGGGCGTCTTCAAGAGCGTCTTCCCCATCCAGGACTTCAGCCACCGCGCTTCGCTCCAGTTCGTCTCGTACGACCTCGAGCAGCCGAAGTACGACGTGGAGGAGTGCCGTGAGCGCGGCATGACCTTCTCGGCGCCGCTGAAGGTGACCGTACGCTTGGTCGTCTGGGACGTCGACTCCGAGACCGACACCCGCACCGTCTCGAACATCAAGGAGCAGGAGGTCTACTTCGGTGAGATCCCGCTCATGACCGAGAACGGAACGTTCATCGTCAACGGCACCGAGCGTGTCGTCGTGAGCCAGCTGCACCGGTCCCCGGGCATCTTCTTCGACTCCGGCAAGAGCAAGACCGGTACCTCCGGCAAGACCATCTTCTCGGCGCGGATCATCCCGAACCGGGGTTCCTGGATCGACTTTGAGTTCGACACCAAGGACATCCTCTACGTCCGTATCGATCGGCGTCGCAAGCTGCCCGCCACGGTGTTGCTGCGGGCTCTGGGCTACTCCACCGAGGAGCTGCTCAACTACTTCTACGACCGCGAGAAGTACATCTACGCCGGCGGCTCCTGGTCCAAGGAGACCACCGAAGATCTGCTCCGCATCCAGCAGGCCACCGTCGAGGTCAAGGACCCCGACGGCAACGTGGTCTGCCGTGCGGGCCGGAAGTTCCTGAAGCCTGTCATCCGCAAGATGAAGAAGGCCGGCATGCTTCAGGCCCAGACTCGCGAGCTCGAGGGCGAGGAGGTCGAGGTTCAGGTCGGCACCATCCCGGTTGCCCCCACCTCGGTCATCGGTCGCTTCAGCGCCTACGACATCGTGGACAGCGAGACGGGTGAGGTTCTGGTCGCGTGCAACGACGAACTCACCGAGGAGGTCATCGAGCTGCTGCTCGACAATGGCGTCCACGAGTTCGAGACCCTCTACATCGACAATGTGATTGTCGGCTCCTTCCTCCGCGACACGCTCCTGGTCGACAAGATCAACACAACGGAGGATGCGGTCATCGAGATCTACCGGCGTCTCCGTCCCGGCGAGCCGCCCACCTACGAAGCAGCCCTCAACCACTTCGAGAACCTCTTCTTCAATGCCGAGCGCTACGACCTCAGCAAGGTGGGCCGCCTCAAGGTCAACCACAAGCTGGGCCTCGACCTGCCCCTCGAGCAGACCACGCTCACCCGTGAAGACATCCGCCGGGTGGTTCAGTACCTCATCGATCTGAAGAACAACAAGGGCCAGGTCGACGACATCGACCACCTTGGCAACCGCCGGGTCCGGGCCGTTGGTGAGCTCCTGAAGAACCAGTACCGCATCGGCTTGGTTCGCATGGAGAAGGCCATCAAGGAGCGGATGAGCCTCACTGAGATCGAGGCGCTGATGCCGCACGATCTCATCAACGCGAAGCCCGTCAGCGCGGTGATCAAGGAGTTCTTCGGCTCCTCGCAGCTCTCCCAGTTCATGGACCAGACCAACCCGCTCTCCGAGGTGACCCACAAGCGGCGCCTCAGTGCTCTCGGGCCGGGTGGCCTGACGCGCGAGCGCGCTGGCTTCGACGTCCGTGACGTCCACCCGACCCACTACGGCCGCATCTGCCCCATCGAGACCCCGGAAGGGCCGAACATCGGCCTCATCGCGTCGCTCTCGACCTACGCGCAGGTGAACCAGTACGGATTCATCGAGACTCCGTACCGCATCGTGGAAGAGGGTCGGTTCACAGGTGAGGTCCGCTACTTCACGGCCTTGGCCGAGGAGAAGCACATCATCGCGCAGGCGAACGCCAAGCTCGACGAGCAAGGCAACCTCGTCGATGACCTCGTGATCGCTCGGAACCAGGGTGAGTTCGCCCTTGTGCCACGGACCGAAGTCACGCTCATGGACGTGAGCCCGAACCAGCTCGTGTCTGTGGCTGCATCGCTCGTGCCCTTCCTCGAGAACGACGACGCCAACCGCGCGCTCATGGGCTCGAACATGCAGCGCCAGGCTGTGCCCCTGGTACGGACCGAGTCGCCTCTGGTCGGCACCGGCATGGAGTGGGTCGTTGCCCGCGACTCTGGTGTCACCACGACAGCACGGCGCGGTGGCATCGTCGAGAGCGTTGACGCGACCCGCATCGTTGTCCGCGTGGACGACGAGGCTGCGGCCGACGAGATCGGCGGCGACGTCGACATCTACAACCTCACCAAGTTCCTACGCAGCAACCAGAACACCTGCATCAACCAGCGGCCGGTCGTCAAGCCGGGTGAGACGGTGCGGCCCGACGACATCATCGCGGATGGTCCCGCCACAGAGCTCGGTGAGCTTGCTCTCGGACAGAACGCGCTCGTCGCCTTCATGCCGTGGCAGGGGTACAACTTCGAGGACTCCATCCTCATCAGCGAGCGGTTGGTCCGTGAGGACTACTTCACGTCGATTCACATCGAGGAGTTCGAGGTCGCTGCGCGGGACACCAAGCTGGGCAAGGAGGAGATCACTCGCGACATCCCCAACGTCGGTGAGGAGGCTCTCCGCAACCTCGATGACTCGGGCATTGTTCGCATTGGCGCATACGTCAAGCCCAGTGACATCCTCGTCGGCAAGATCACGCCGAAGGGCGAGACCCAGCTCTCTCCTGAAGAGAAGCTGCTTCGGGCCATCTTCGGTGAGAAGGCCGGCGACGTGAAGGACACCTCCCTTCGTGTCCCGCCGGGTGTCGAAGGCGTGGTCATGGGGGCCCAGGTCTTCAGTCGCGAGGGAGTGGAGAAGGACGCCCGGAGCCTTGAGATCGAGCAGCAGGCCGTTGCGCGCATCAACCGCGACCGTGACGAGAAGATCCGTACCATTCGCGACTCGGCCTTCCGGCAGCTTGTGAAGCTGCTCTTGGGCCATGCCTCAGGCGCTCGTATCCTCGATGATGACAGCGGAGAGGAGCTCATCGCGCGGAGTGAGGCCTTCGACGCCGAGAACCTCCGACGCGTGCCCTTCGAGCAGTACGAGAAGATCACCGTTGAAGATGGCGAAGAGGTCGAGGAGCGGGTCTGGAACCTCGTCGACAAGGTTCGCGAGAAGGAAGACCAGATTCGCGAGCGCTTCGCCGCCAAGGTCGAGCGTCACCAGAAGGGCGACGAGCTCTCTCCCGGTGTCATCAAGCTGGTCAAGGTCTACGTCGCCATCAAGCGCAAGCTGCAGCCGGGCGACAAGATGGCTGGCCGCCACGGAAACAAGGGCGTCATCTCCAAGGTACTGCCGGTCGAGGACATGCCGTACCTTGAAGACGGAACTCCCGTCGACGTCGTGCTCAACCCCCTTGGTGTTCCCTCCCGGATGAACGTGGGCCAGGTCCTCGAGACCCACCTGGGCTGGGCTGCTCGCGGCATGGGCAAGCGCATTGGCCAGATGCTCGAGGAGCAGTTCCCGATCAGCGACCTGCGCGCCTACCTCGGGCGGGTCTTCGCCGGTCAGGAAGACGTGCCGGAGTTCCTCAAGAACGCGGGCGATGACGAGGTCTTGTCCTTCGCTCGCAAGTACACCAATGGTGTGACCTGCGCGACGCCGGTCTTCGCCGGAGCGAGCGAGAACGAGATCGTCGATCTGCTGGAGGTCGCTGGCCTGGAGCGTGACGGACAGTCCCTGCTCTTCGATGGACGCTCGGGTGAGCCCTTCCAGAACCGCGTCACCGTCGGTGTGATGTATGTGTTGAAGCTCCATCACTTGGTCGATGAGAAGATCCACGCTCGGAGCATCGGGCCGTACAGCCTCGTGACCCAGCAGCCGCTGGGTGGAAAGGCCCAGTTCGGTGGTCAGCGGCTTGGCGAAATGGAGGTGTGGGCCCTCGAAGCCTACGGTGCCGCCTACTCGCTGCAGGAGTTCTTGACCGTGAAGTCCGATGATGTGGCTGGCCGCACTCGCATGTACGAGTCCATCGTCAAGGGCGAGAATGTACTGGAGGCCGGCCTTCCTGAGAGCTTCAACGTGCTCGTGAAGGAACTGCAGGCCTTGGCTCTCGATGTGGACCTCATCGAGGACAAGGAAGTCCTTCGCTGAGGTCTGGCTCCCCTTTTACCAAACGTCTCCCCCGTCTCTCCGGCGTCGCTGCTCTCGCACACGCCATCCCCTTCTGGAGTTTCCCGTGAAGGACATCTACAACCTCTTCGAGAAGCCGAAGAACCCCCTCAACTACGTGGCGGTTCGCATTGGGCTCGCTTCGCCTGACAAGATCCGGAGCTGGTCGCATGGCGAGGTAAAGAAGCCGGAGACGATCAACTACCGGACGTTCAAGCCTGAGCGAGATGGTCTCTTCTGCGCCAAGATCTTCGGCCCCGTGAAGGACTACGAGTGCCTGTGCGGCAAGTACAAGCGCATGAAGCACCGTGGAATCACCTGCGAAAAGTGTGGTGTGGAGGTCATCCAGTCGAAGGTGCGTCGTGAGCGCCTTGGCCACATCGACCTGGCCACGCCTGTGGCCCACATCTGGTTCTTGAAGAGCCTGCCCAGCCGCATTGGCAACCTCCTCGACATCTCATTGAAAGATCTCGAGAAGGTGCTGTACTGCGAGTCGTACATGGTCACGAACTCGGGCGAGTCCATCCTCGATGAGGGCGAGATCCTTACCGAGGAGGACTACCGCGAGTCCATCGAGACCTTCGGCTATGGCTCATTCGAGGTCGGTATGGGAGGCGAGGTCATTCGCGATGCCCTGGCCCGTATGGACATCCCGGTTCTGTCAGAAGAGCTGCGGACCCAGATGAAGGAGACGACGTCAGAGGCCCAGCGACGCAAGATCTCGAAGCGTCTGAAGATCGTCGAGGCCTTCCGCGAGAGCGGGAACCGGCCCGAGTGGATGATGATGGAGGTCATCCCGGTGATTCCGCCGGACCTTCGCCCGCTCGTTCCCCTGGACGGCGGCCGCTTTGCCACCAGTGATCTCAACGATCTCTACCGGCGCGTCATCAACCGGAACAACCGGCTCAAGCGGCTCCAGGATCTGAACGCACCGGAGATCATCATCCGCAACGAGAAGCGGATGCTGCAGGAGGCCGTCGACGCACTGTTCGACAACGGCCGCCGCGGGAAGACCTTCACTGGCCCCAACAAGCGTCCGCTGCGCTCTCTGAGCGACATGCTCAAGGGCAAGAACGGCCGCTTCCGGCAGAACTTGCTCGGCAAGCGCGTCGACTACTCCGGCCGCTCCGTCATCGTGGTGGGCCCGGAACTGCGGCTTCATCAGTGCGGTCTGCCCAAGAAGATGGCCCTCGAGCTGTTCAAGCCCTTCATCTACAACAAGCTCGAAGAGCGTGGCTTCGTCAACACGATCAAGGCCGCCAAGAAGATGGTGGAGCAGGGACGCGAAGAGGTCTGGGACATCCTCGATGAGGTCATCAAGGAACACCCTGTGCTTCTCAACCGGGCGCCCACGCTGCACCGGCTCGGCATGCAGGCTTTCGAGCCGAAGCTGACGGAGGGCAAGGCCATCCAGCTGCATCCGCTGGTCTGTACCGCCTTCAACGCCGACTTCGATGGCGACCAGATGGCGGTTCACATGCCGCTTTCCATCGAGGCACAGATCGAAGCTCGCGTGTTGATGATGTCGACCAACAACATCCTCAGCCCCGCCAGCGGTCGGCCCATCATCCAGCCAAGCCAGGATGTGGTCCTCGGTTCCTACTACATGACCCGAGCACGCCGGAAAGCGAAGGGTGCGGGAAGCGTGTACTCCTCGCCCGACGAGGTTCTTGCGGCCTACGATGCTGGTGAGGTCGACCTGCACGCACGCGTCCGGGTCCGGCTCCCCACCGGCCCGACGGCCGAACGTCTCGTGACCGGCCTGGACCTGGGCGACGCTCATGCCATCCTCGGCATCGACCGTGGGCGTGGCGAGCACGATGTCCTTCATGTCAACCGCGGCTCCAGTCGCTGGCTGGGTGGGACGGGCGTTGCCGACGAGATGCCCTTGATGGGCGGTAACGTTGGCGTCTCGCTCGACGGTGGTGCCATCGAGGGCGATGTCGTGGTGGTCACCGAACTCCACCACCGCGGCGGTTCCATGAACGGCCATCCCGGTGCCTGGACCCTGTGTGCCACTCACGCTCACGAGGGGGCGGCAGATCCGGTCGTTCTCAACCCGGACGGCAAGCAGGCTGAGGTCGAGCGCTTCGAAGGCGAAGGCTACGTGGCGGTCGCCGCTCAGATGCCCAAGCTACGTGGCAACGCTCGGGTCATCGCAGCTATCCAGATCACCGCTGCAAAGGCTGACGACGACACCTACTTGGTGGATGCTCGGTACAACGCCAATGCTCGGCTCGGACTTCTCCGCAGTGCGGTCAAGGCCTTGCGCGATCGCTTCGGCGAAGACCTGGTCCTCATCGCTGCGCCGGGTGGCACCTTCGGCTTCGAGGGACGCGTGCCCGTCGACATGACCGGAGAAGTCGTCGATACCACCGTCGGTCGCGTGCTGTTCTTCGGAATCGTGCCCACGGGCGTCAGCTTCGATCTCGTGAATCAGCCGCTCACCAAGAAGGCTCTCGGCAAGCTGATCGACGTCTGCTACCGAGCGACGGGAGCAAAGAACACGGTCCTCTTCGCTGATGCGTTGATGGCCATGGGCTTCAAGATGGCCACTGAGGCTGGGATCTCGATCTGCATCTCCGACATGCACATTCCGAGTCGCAAGGGAGAGATCCTCGAGCGGGCTCAGTCGGAGGTTCAGGAGACCGAGTCCCAGTACAACGATGGCCTCATCACCATGGGTGAGAAGTACAACAAGGTCGTCGATATCTGGAGCAAGGTGACCGATGAGGTCACCAAGGAGCTCATCCGGGAGATCAGCGTCGATGTGGTCGAGGGTGAAGACGGAAAGGACCTGCAGGTCCCGTCGTTCAACTCCATCTACATGATGGTCGATTCCGGTGCTCGCGGCTCCCAGACACAGATTCGCCAGCTCGCCGGCATGCGTGGGCTCATGGCCAAGCCTTCGGGCGAGATCATCGAGACCCCCATCACCGCCAACTTCCGTGAAGGTCTCACCGTCCTTCAGTACTTCATCAGCACTCACGGTGCGCGCAAGGGACTCGCCGACACGGCGCTCAAGACGGCCAACTCTGGCTACCTGACGCGACGCCTCGTCGATGTGGTGCAAGACTTCATCATCACGGCCGGCGACTGTGGGACCCTCGAAGGCATGGAGATCACCAGTCTCATCGAGGGTGGCGAGATCATTGAGCACGTGGGCGAGCGTGTCCTGGGTCGTGTCGCCGCCGAGGACATCTTGGACCCCTACAGCGATGTCATTCTGGTCGATCGCAACGGCATGATCGACGAGGCCGCAGTGGACCGCATCATCCAGGCGGGTGTGGAGCGGGTGAAGATCCGTTCGGTCCTGTCCTGCGACATGCGCTGGGGCGTCTGCTCCATGTGCTACGGCCGCGACCTGGCCCGCGGAAAGCTGGTCAACGTAGGCGAATCCATCGGTGTCATCGCCGCACAGTCTATTGGCGAACCTGGAACCCAGCTGACGATGCGGACCTTCCACATCGGTGGTGCCGCCTCGGCGAAGCTGACCGAGTCATACCTCGAGCTCAAGAACTCAGGCACCATCAAGTTCAGCGAGGCCTTGTCGACCATCGTCAACCGCGATGGGCACCCCGTGGCCATGACCCGGAATGGCGAGATCTACGTCGTCGATGACAAGGGTCGCGAGCGGGAGCGCTACGGCATTCCCTACGGTGCTCATGTCATTGTGCGGAACGGTGAGCGAGTTGCTGCCAAGACCCGGATCGCGGAGTGGGACCCCTTCACCACGCCAATCCTTGCCACTATCCCTGGTCTACTCAAGGCTGAGGATCTCCTCGACAGCCGCTCGGTCGCACAGCAGACCGATGAGCTGACGGGCCGGAAGCGCATGGTCGTTATCGACTACAAGGACACCGAACTCCGTCCGCGCCTCATCGTCACCGACCCTGAGACGGGTGACGCGAAGAACCGGTACTTCCTCCCGGTGGGAGCGAACATCCTGGCAGCGGAAGGCGACCAGATCGTCCCCGCTGACGTACTCGCGAAGATTCCTCGCGAGACAACGAAGACCAAGGACATCACGGGTGGTCTCCCCCGAGTCGCTGAGCTCTTCGAGGCTCGGAAGCCAAAGGAAGTGGCCATCATCACCGAGATCGACGGTGAGGTGACATTCGGGAAGGAGACCAAGGGCAAGCGTCGCTTGGTCGTTACCCCCGAGACCGGTGAGCCGCGGGAGTACCTCATTCCCAAGGGGAAGAACATCATCGTCAACGAGGGCGACTATGTCCGCGCTGGTGACTCCCTCATGGATGGCTCTGTCAACCCGCACGACATCCTGAAGATCTCGGGTGAGGGTGAGCTGGCGAAGTACCTGGTCGACGAGATCCAGGAGGTCTACCGACTCCAGGGCGTCAAGATCAACGACAAGCACATCGAGGTGATCGTTCGCCAGATGTTGCGGCGGGTGAAGGTTCGCCATGTCGGTGACACCGACTTCCTGGTGGACGAGCATGTTGAGAAGTGGAAGTTCGAGGAAGCCAACCGTCAGGTGATGGCGCAGGGTGGGCAGCCGGCCGTTGCCGAGCCTCTCCTTCTCGGAATCACCAAGGCCAGCCTGTCTACTGACAGCTTCCTCAGCGCCGCCTCCTTCCAGGAGACCACGCGCGTGCTGACCGAAGCCTCCATCAATGGCAAGGTAGACAATCTGCGCGGTCTGAAGGAGAACATCCTGATGGGCCGTCTCATTCCAGCTGGTACCGGTTTCGCTGGGTACCAGAAGCTGGACATGGTCTTGACGACTGCAGATGGGGCCGCACTCGCCCCGGTCGAGGCGGAGGCTTCAGCCTCCTGAGCAGCTTGACATTGAAGGGCCGTACCCATAAGACGGGCCGGCCCTTCTCCTGTGGAGCACTGTTTCGGCCTATAAGTGCCGAAGCAAAACCGCTAGAGAGCCCGGTTCGAGGAAAGAATGCCGACCATCAATCAGCTCGTGCGCAAGGGTCGAAAGCAGATCAAGCGCAAGACGCCATCACCTGCCCTGAAGGGCTGCCCGCAGAAGCGTGGCGTGTGCACCCGCGTGTACACCACCACCCCCAAGAAGCCGAACTCCGCGCTTCGTAAGGTGGCACGTGTACGGCTCACCAATGGGATGGAGGTCAGCTCCTACATCCCGGGCGTGGGACACAATCTGCAAGAGCACAGCTCGGTGCTGATCCGAGGCGGTCGTGTGAAGGACCTCCCCGGTGTGCGGTATCACATCATTCGCGGCACCCTGGACACCCAGGGCGTCACCGAGCGCCGGCAGGGCCGGTCTAAGTACGGGGCCAAGCGTCCCAAGGACCAGAAGTAGGAATCCGAGATGCCCCGTCGTCGCGAAGTACCCAAGCGTCCGGTTCTACCGGACCCCTCCTATGGTGACGAACTCGTCACCCGCCTCATGAACATCATCATGAAGGATGGCAAGAAGTCGAAAGCTGAGGCAATCGTCTACGGCGCCTTCGACGTCATCCAGGACCGTACCCGGGAAGATCCGCTCAAGATCTTCCATCGTGGGCTCGAGAACTGCATGCCGATGGTCGAGGTCAAGTCCCGACGGGTCGGTGGCGCCACCTACCAGGTTCCCGTCGAGGTCCGCCCTGAGCGGCGTCAGGCGCTGGCGCTTCGCTGGTTGGTGAAGTATGCACGCAGCCGTCCCGGAAAGACCATGCGCGACAAGCTCGCCAACGAGCTCATTGAGGCCGCCCACAATCGTGGTTCTGCCGTCAAGAAGCGCGACGATACACACCGCATGGCAGAGGCCAACAAGGCCTTTGCTCACTACCGGTGGTGAAACACCAAGCTTGAACCCCTGTGTTCAATCTTGGCAGAGACCCATTTTTTACACCCCCGAGAGTTCGCTCTCGCAGTTCCTTCGACGTGTGGCTGGGGTGGCCGCAATGCGAAGGGCACCCCCAGACTCCACATCTGAGACAGCCTTCTAGGCGGCGTTGGCCGCTGAGGTGGCTGGCCCGAGCCGCTGACCAGCGAGCGAGAGGACGAGATGGCAAAAGAGAAGTTCGAGCGCAACAAGCCCCACGTGAACATCGGCACGATTGGACACGTGGACCATGGCAAGACGACCCTGACGGCAGCGATCACGATCGTTCTTGCCGAAGCGGGTGGTGC
>JAERSX010000998.1 GCA_016845285.1 Deltaproteobacteria bacterium
CCCCAGGTGCCGACATCGACGCCGAGCGAGCCTGGTCGAGGGCCACGGGTGCAGGCGGACTGGTCGCCGTGCTCGACAGCGGCGTGGACACCGAACACCCCGACCTCGACGTCATCAACGGCACCGACTTCGTCTCCGACGACGCCGACTCCAACCCCGAGCCCGACGACGGGGCCGGCCCCCACGGCACCGCCGCCGCCGGCCTGGCTGCGGCCATGGGCGGCAACGGCGTGGGCGTGACCGGCGTGGCCCAGCACGCCCAGGTCTACGGCATCCGCTTCATCAGCGACCTCGGCAGCAGCGAGACCAGCGAGTTCTACGACGCCTTCGTGGAGGCCACCGACGCCGGCGCCTGGGTGATCAGCAACTCCTGGGGCTACCAGGGCTGCGGCTCCTACAGCCTGCCGGCCGTCATGCGGAGCGGACTGCGCTACGCCGAAGAGCAAGGGCGCGGGGGCCTCGGTGCCGCCGTGGTCTTCTCCGCAGGCAACGACGGCTGCGACACCTCCGAAGACGGCATCCTCGAGTACCACTCGGTCATCGGCGTGGCCGCCAACGACGACGACGACGACCGCGAGTCGTACTCCAACTGGGGCGATGTGGTCGACATCAGCGCCCCCTCCGGTGGCGTGCTCACCACCGACATCTCCGGTGAGACCGGCTACGGCAGCTTCGAGGACGACGAGGACTACACGGGCGACTTCTCCGGCACGAGCGCATCCGCTCCCGTGGTGAGCGGCGTGCTGCTGCTCATGTTCGAGGCCAACCCACGCCTCACCGCCGAGCAAGCCCGCGAGGCCCTCTGCCACACCGCGCAGCCCATCGACGTGGCCAACGGCGACTACGACGAAGACGGCTGGAGCCCCTACTACGGCTGCGGCCGGGTCGACGCGGGTGCGGCCGTGGCCGCCGTCGCCAACACCGCACCCGACGCACCCGAGGCCATCGGCGGCGAGGTCCACGGCGAAGATCCCGTCCTGCGCTGGCTGCCCGTGGTCGATCCCGACGGAGAGTCCCTCCGCTACCAGGTCGACTGGACCCTCGGCGACGACCTGGACGCCGAGCCCGTCGACGGGGACACCGCCGACACGGGCCCGCAGCCCGTCGAGGTCCACACCGCCACCGTCGACGAGCCCGTCCTCGACCTCGACGGCGAGGTGAGACTGGGCGACGTGGTCACCTGGCGGGTGCGCTCCCTCGACGCCTGGGGGCCCAGCGCCGACAGCGAGACCGTACAGACCAAGGTGGCGAGCCCTCCTCGGAGCCTGCGGCTCTCGACCTATGTGCCCGCTGAGGCTGGTTGTGGCGAGAGCATCGCGCTGGTGGGCATCTTCGGCCTTTTCGGATGGCGTCGACGCCGCACCTGAGCCCCCTCAGAAGGGGGTCGCAGAGGTGAAGTCGAGGCGCTCGCCCGACCACGGATGGTCCACCGCGAGGGCGGCGGCGTGGAGGCAGAGCCGCGGTGCTGCGCTCAGGGCTTCGGGGGGCGCGTAGAAGCGGTCGCCGAGGATGGGGTGGCCCACGGCCAGCAGGTGCACCCTGAGCTGGTGAGAGCGCCCGGTCGTGGGCTCGAGGCGCAGGTGGGTGGTGCCGTCCGGGTCGCGGCGGAGCACCCGCCAGGCCGTGCGCGCCGGCCGTCCGGCAGGGTCGACCACCGACCGTGGACGCCCCGGAACCCGGCTGAGGGCCAGCTCGATCACGCCGTGTTCTTCGGAGGGATGTCCCCACACCCGGGCCTCGTAGACCTTGGCCACCCGTCTCTCCCGGAACTGGGCCTGCAGCGCCCGCTCGGCCTTGCGACGCAGGGCGAAGACCAGCAGGCCCGAGGTGTCCATGTCGAGGCGGTGGACCACCTGGGCCAGGGGGTGGCGGGCGAGCACCCGGGCGTAGGCGGAGTCGGCGTGGGCCGGGTCGCGACCGGGCACGCTGAGCAGACCCGAGGGCTTGTCGATGACGCAGAGGTCCTTGTCCTCGTGCACGACCTCGAGCCAGGGCTCGGTGGGCGGGGAGTAGGTCCAGCCGTCGCTCAGGAGGCCTCCCCGGGCCCGACATCGACCCGCGGGCCCTGCCCGTCGCCTGGTGAAGAGCTTACCGCGGCGGTGCCGAGGGCTCCGTCAGCTGCACTCGGTGACCTCTTCGCCCACGCACTCGGGCTCGTCGGCACAGCCGTCGAACTCGGTGCCGTCGGGGCAGGTCCAGAGCACCTCGTCGCCGATGGGGAAGGCGGAGCCGATGGCGTCTGCGGTGTTCCAGAGGATGTGGTTCTCGGGCTCGGCGTCCATCATGGAGGTGTCGTCCACGAGGCTGTCGGCGGTGAAGGGCCCGTAGAGCTCGGCACCGAAGGCCCCGATGGAGCCGGCGTTGTAGCCCTCGATGTCGATGACGTGGGTGCCGGCATCGAGCTGGACGGCGTTCATCCACCAGTAGTTGAAGTTGTAGGTGTTGTCGTCGGTCTGGCTGAAGAGCTCGGTGCCGTCCACGCTGAAGCGCATGCGGTTGTCTGCGCCCAGCCCCACGATGTAGTCGCCCGGCTCATCGACCTCGAGACAGACCGAGAAGCCGATCCAGGTGTTGACGGGGTTGGTGCCATCGGTGGGCTCGCCCACCACGTCGCAGCCCCAGACACCGATGTCGTTGAGGCGACCGTTCTTGGCGCCGTCATCGTCGCCCCAGTAGCTGTCGCGCACCGTGGTGCCATCTGGGTAGCGGGCGCCGTACTTGCCGTAGACCTCGTTGCCGGTGGTGGGGCAGACGTCGTAGCTGTCGCCGGTGGCGATGGCGGGCTCGACGACCTCCCGGTAGCACTCGGAGTCGTCTTCGCGGGCCTCGTAGCCGTCTGGGCACTCACAGCCCTCGACCACACCGGAGTCGCTGCCACCTCCCTCCTCGGCGACCACCCGGAGCGTCACCTCGACCACGGGCTCGTCGGGGTCGTCGCTGGAGATGAGCAGCTCGGTCTGAGCCTCGATGACCTCGCTGCCGCTGAACGAGACCACCAGCTCGGCGGCTCCGGCGGCGGGCACCTGCTCGGCGGTGAGCCCCGTCACCGAGAAGGGTGCGGTCAGATCGGCCAGCTCCAAGCCGGAGATGGTGAGCAGCGCGTCGCCCACGTTGCCGATCCGGACCACCTCCGTCGGCGCCTCGGCGCTGAGCTCCACCAC
>JAERSX010000999.1 GCA_016845285.1 Deltaproteobacteria bacterium
TCCCACCCCGGTCTCCGCTGGCTGGACTTGCTCACAACGATGAACGGTCCCGCCCACGGTCACCTCGATGCCTGGCTCCTTGGCGTCGAAGTCCAGCCAGTCCAGAAAGGGCACCCCATACGACAGGGACCGGGCCCCGTCCGGGCTGGCCAGGACGTACTCAGCATCCACGGTGTAGTGGCTCAGATCGTCGCTCATCACGATGTGAAGGCGCTCGGAGACCAGGCGAATGTTGGCCTCCTGACGCAGGGTGATGCGACCACTGGGCGCCTGGATCGGCCCGGCGACCGGCCCGCCATTCGCGAGGGCTGCGCCCACCATTGCCATCCACTCAAGAGCCATCTCGTCGCCTCCCGTACCGCTGAGGTCCACAGGGTAGCGTCCACGGGTCGATCCGAGTCGCCTCCTCGGCACACCAGCCCCTCACCCCGTGCGGTGAGCGGTGAGCGGCCGGGTGTGGGCGTCCTCAGAAATCGCCGATGCGCCGCCAGAGGTTGACGCGGACCACCACCTCGCCGGCTCGTGCTGCATCGCAGTCGGTGAACTCGAAGTAGACATCTGGCAGCGTGGGCGCGGTGACCGCGCAGCGGAAGGGCTCGGGAATGTCGAACAGCTCGAGGGATCCGTGCGCCTGTTCCAGCTCGGAGAGCGTGCTGCCCACACCGGTTCCTTCGGCGGTCCTGAGCTCGGGCTCAGGGATGATGCCCCTCACGATGATGAAGTACTCGAGCGAGATCGATACCTGCTCGAGCCTCAACCCCAGGTAGGGAATTTGATCGCCGTAGTAGCTCGAGAAGAGCTCTGGGCCCATTCCGAGGACGAACAAGGGCACGGGGCGGCCCACGACCACGTCTCCCACAGACGATGGCCCGATGGACCAGTCTCGCTCCAGGCTTCCGAGCACCCACACCGGGGTGCAGATGCCGATCACCAGCCCCACGATGCCCAACATGACCATCTTGAGCCGCCTCATCTGCACCTCCACCGGGGTGTGGAGTCGTTGTCGTCGCTTCGGTTCCCGGTTGATCTGAAACCTCCGCCGATACAAGACAGCCCGTGCCGGACCGGCCATCACCTGGCATGTCTCGTCATCGACCAGTGAGGCTTCACGACGATGGGCACAGCCTGACACGCATGTCGCACTCCGAGCGCCGGATCGGTGTGTACGTGCGCTCAGGGACATGGCACAGGACTTGCGATTGGTTGGGAAACACCGATCGTGGAGCCTTCATGAACGCCAAGCCTGCTGTCTCAATCACCCTTGCTTTCGTCGTTGCCGGATGTGGCGCCCCCGTCGCAGAAGGCCACATCGTCATCTGCTCGACCGAGCGTCCCCAGGCAGAAGAGTCCGGCGTGGTGCTCTCCGGGGTGGTCTCTGCACTCAACGATGGCTCCGTCGACTGCACCGAGTCGGTCACCCTCACCGGCGAAGACGGTGCCATCATGACCGTGGGGTACACGGTGTTTGATGCCGACGGCATGGACATCACCCCGGCGCTCGACCTGGCTGTGAGCGATGCCGTGAGCGGCATGTACCGAAACACCGTGGTCTGGGGCACCGTCGAGGCCCTGGTGCTCGAAGATGCCTCCGGGCTGATCCTGGCCGTCGACCAGGGCACTTGGGGCGGCGGCCTGGAAGACGACGACATCGGCTTCTCTGTCTCCTTCGGAGCCGACGTCATTGCCAGCGAGCAGTCCGAATGCGTGACCAAAGACCAGTACGCCATCGTGTTCGAGGCTGACGAGGCCGTGTCCATCGAACCGGTGGGAAGCAGCGCCATCGAGATCGACGGCCAGGTGCTGACCGCCCACGCAGTGGCAGCCTCCATGCGTGGCCCCGGGAAGCGCTGCGAGGTGAGCGACCAGCCGGACTACCTCAGCTGGGCAGTGGTGCGGTAGGCGGTGCCTTGGCCGGGCGACGGACGTGCCCAACATCGACGGGTGACCTCTCGCCAGCCGCCGACAAGACCATCAGGTGGACCGTGCGCATCGCCTTCATCGCACTGCTGCCCCACCAGCTGACCGCACCACACATCTTCTTGACCGTCGCCACGGTCGATATCTGGACGACGGGCCTCGGCAGCTCGGGTCAGCTGGAAACAACCTCGACCGCAACCTTTACGCCGTCCCTTCCCATCGGTCTGCCAGAGGGTCCCACAGCACAATGGGGGCAGGCGCGAAGATCCTGCCCCCGTCACCGCAACCGCCCTCTACCTTAGGTCGGTGGATACCTCCCCCCTCGCCCGCCCTACAACCATGTCCCTGGGCCGCTCGACGCAGCTGGCCCGCTGGGCACCGCTGGTTCTGGGCTCGCTGCTGGTTGGATGCACCAAAGACGATGGCGGCACCAACACCCTCGGCACCGACACCGCCACGTCTGCCCAGGCCGACTCTGGCTCGGCGGCAGCCGGGTTGACCGGCCCGACCGACGTCACGTGGGCGCTGCACGAGGACTTCGGCACCCTCATCGTCGTGTCCTGGACACAGGCCGCCGAAGGCCAGGCCTGGGTCGAATACGACCTGGACGACGAAGTCCACACGACACCAACAATGCTCGGGGTAGCCGGAGACAACCAGCAGACCGTGCTCGGTGTGCCCTATGAAATGGACACGTCCATACGGGTGGTGCTGAGCAGCGGCGAAGACACGTTGGCGAGCGACTGGCAGCCCGCGCGGACCGACGACTATCCAGACAAGCTGGCGCGCACGGAGGTCATCCAGAGCGTAGACGATGAGTGGCAAGAGGGCGCCGAGTTCCTGCTCGCAGCGACCTTCCAGCAGCAGAGGCAGTCCGGCCACCAGTGGACGATGATCATCGACCGCCGGGGGCGCACCGTGTGGGCCCGACCGATCGAAGAGAGCGGCGCGGCGACCTACTACGCGCGGATCTCGCTAGACGGAGATCACGTGCTCTGTGACGAGGCCAACCTCATCACCGGTGAGGCCTCGGTCATCCGCTTCAAGTTGGACGGCTCCGTCGAGGCCACCTACGACACGCCGGGCTTGCACCACGCATTCACCGAGCTGCCGGACGAGAGCATTCTGTGGGGCGCCATGTCCTTCAACGAGGACGGCGACCCGGTCGAGACCCTTGACAAGCTCAGCGCCGACGGCACGAAGTCCACCCTGTGGGATTGCGCAGCCTTCAATGAGACCTTCCATCACGCGCCAGGTTGCGCATCGAACGCGCTGTACTACGACGAGCCGTCCGACAGCATTTGGTTTTCGTTCTTCACGTCGATGACCATCGTGAACATCGACAACCAGACGGGCGACACCATCGACAGCTTTGGCGCTCTGTCCGACTGGACCTTCGACCCAGAGGACAGCGCCTTCGACTGGCAACACGGCGTCACGCAGACCAGTGCGGACACCATCCTGTTGTCCACGCACCTGAGCACCACCTCGAGCAACGGTGTGGTGCGGGAGTACCAACTCGACCGGGAAGAGAAGGTGCTCCGGGAGATCTGGAACTTCGGGATCGATCGGGACGTCGCAGCCCTGAGGTACGGCGAGGCGCACCGCCTGCGGGATGGCAACACAATACAAAACTACGGCAGCACACCCGAGCTCGTCGAGATCACCCCCGAGAAGGACGTCGTGTGGGAGATCGAGTTCGTGGCCGATGACCCCGATGACCAACCGACTCTGACACGCACCGTGTTCATCGACGACATGTACGCGCTGCTGCCCTGACGCCTCGAGGCGACCGCCCAGGGACATGTCGCCCACGGATGAGCCGCAGGTCGCCGAGGTATGAGACACACGGCAGTGCGTGGAGGCGAGGTGCCTCGACCTCTCTCTGAGGGGCGTCGACCGGACCACATCCATCGAGGTATGCTCCCGCACAGCAAGACCAAGGTGACCACACGCGTTCAACAAGCACCATGGACATTTCCGTTCGCTGGATCACTTCCTGTCTTGCCGCTCCGCTGTGGCTCTGTGGGTGCCACAAAGTTCCCAGCGCGGTGGAGGGTGTCTCTACACCACCACCGCCTGCCCACCAAGCCACCTGCGCCGAGGAAGTCGAAGACTTTGCCGCATGGCTACAGCGAGGGGAGGCACTCGTCCAGGCGTCACCGCCGGTCGATCACATGCTGCAGCTCGTGTCTCTCACAGGCGAGGCCGCCGATGATCTGCCCACCCTTGTCGTCACGCACACCGAGGTGGTGTTGCGCTCTGGAGAGGTGATCTGGGGGCAGTCCCGCATCCTGATGCCGGATAGGCTGCTGCGCGATGAGCTCGCGTTGGCGATCCATCACGCCCGTGGGCAGGTGCTACGTCCGGTCCTGCAGAAGCTCCCCGACACACAAGACACCCTCCTGCTCGCCTTCGACGCACGCCTCCCGTCGGTCTGGGTTGCCGCGACGCTGCTCGCCATCCCGACACAGATCGAGCGGGTGGGGCTCCTGTTCACCGACACTGCTGCAGACGGACTCGCGCCCGACATGTCCCCGCTGGAGAGTGCGCGTCAGGATGACCCCAGCCTCGCGTCCGACCTGGATCTCATGGAGCGTGTCTGGGCCCCCTGTCCGGCTGGCTGGCGCGCCCAGGCGACCTTGTTCGCTCGTGACGATCTCAGCGAGTTGCTCACGGCGATCAGAGACTGCGGCTGTCATGTCGACCTGGACGCCGCGCGAGCGCTTCACTACACGCTGCGTCTCGGGGGACTTCAGCAACACACTGTTCGATGGGTGCGCCTCTCGCAAGACGCCGGCCTGCAGCTGCTCCCCAGTGCGGAGACCTCCTGGAAGACCTGGGTGCAGGCCACCTTGCCTCCGGAAGCGCCCACGACGCCCACAGCGATTCATGTCGTTCAGCCCGCGCCGCCGCCGCCGCCGCCGCCGCCGAAAGCTCCAGATTAGGCCCGCCCATGTCGGCACACGGGATCAGGTACACGCCAGTGAGCCTGTTCGATGAGGCCTGCTGACGGCTTCGGAGCAAGCTCGAGAGCAACGTCGCCCTCGTAGATGTTGGACGACACAGCTATTTGGAGGCTGGACTTGCCATCTACGGCGAGGTCAAGGCTGCGCGCCATGGGCAAACCCAACGCCTCGCTCCGAACCAACTCAACGGGCCCCGGGACCACCTCTCTGAGGAGCCCTTCACGTGGATTATTCTGTTCACATTCCACACTCCACCTACTCGTGCCAGGTCAGGTGCGGCCCACTGGAGGAGAACATGGCTCCGACGGCCACCACAGCACAGGGCCCGCCAGCAGAGGTCGCGAAGCCCCACAGATCTGCGTCGCAGGCTTTCATCAGGTGCCGAATGGACGGGCCACACGAAAGCTCAGCCCACTGAAGGGGGCGTCGGCGGGAAAAACCGCTCGAGTCACGAGCGGAACGAGAGGGGTGCACCACGCGCCACCGCGGAAGACCCGATTGGGCCTGTCGCTCATGGGCCCACACCCATCGATTGGAGACAGACGCCCTCGTGAATCGATGCCGCTACTCAAGCTGTCCGGCGCGTTGACACACCACTCAGACACGTTGCCCGCCACGTCCATGAGGCCGTACGGGCTCTGATCAGCGGGTGTGGCCCCCACCTCTCGAGGCAGAATGTGCTCGCGGTGACTCCATTGTGAGCAAGCCCTCGACGCGTCGGGCACCATCCCCCAAGGGAAGAGGCGAGCGTCCACCCCACGTGCCGCCTTCTCCCACTCCAATTCATGGGCGAGTCGCCACGGCTTCCCGGTTCGCTTGGCCATCCACGCGGCAAAGCCGGCCGCCCCATACCAGGTGACCATCAGGACGGGCCAGAGTGGCTTCCACAGGTGGCCCTGTGCGTCCGCTCGCATGGTGAAGCGCTGGCCATCGAAGCCATAGATGATGGGGGACTGGGAACCCGAGACGACCGACCTCTCCTGGGGTGCGAAGCTCATCGCCTTGTCGACGCGACCTTGCGCCACCAGGTCATCCAGGAAGGCGATGTAGTCCTGGTTGGTGACGACGTTCCTCCGGAAGACAATGCCGTCGACCCACAGGCGTTGACGGGGGAAAAAGCGTTCATCGGTGGACCCACTCCAGAACCAACCGGCGGGAACGTAGCGCTCGTCCTCATCCAGCTCGTCGGGCAGCGGCAGGCGGATGGGCAGGGGGTCCTCACCCCCTGGCGGCACGCCATCCCAGTGCTGCTGGCGGTCGATGAACACGGGGTAGCGGACAGGCGCACGCTCGGGATGCCGGAGGATGCAGAGGTAGCTGCCGCGCTCCAGCTCGACGGACCGAAGGGGAGTCGGTCCGAGCGAACGAACGAACTCGGGCACCAATCGTCGCCGGTGATCCACGTAGCGGTAGAGCTCGACCTCGGCGCCAGGAGGCTCCGTCACGAGGCTCAAAGCGCCACGGCCGTCCAGGTACTCCAGGTGGCGGTGGCGGTCGGGGTGGTGTTCTGGCATCGCGGACGCGAACTGCCGAAGGAGGACGTCGAGGCGGCTGGTGTCCTGGCTTGCGCGCTCAGAGGCCTCGTGAGCCGCCCGATACTGCTCTGCCAGCGCTGCATGCGCCTCGGGAAGCTCATGGGTGTGGGTCAGAGAGCCGCGGAGCAATGACTCGATCTCGAGCTCCACGAGGCCCGCCTGGTGTTCCTTCTGGAC